>DASWGL010000422.1:0-7211 GCA_036393735.1 Gemmatimonadaceae bacterium
TCTGGATCGTCCGACGATCTCGGACGCCGAATACGACAAGCTCTTTCGCGAGCTCCAGGAGCTGGAGAAGAATTTTCCGGAATGCCTCGCGCCGGATTCGCCGACTTTGCGGGTCGGCGCCGAGCCCCAAAGCCAGCTCACCAAGCACGAGCATATCCGGCCGATGCTCTCGCTCGCCAACGCGTTCGACGACGAGGAGCTGCGCGCCTGGGAAGAGCGGCTGGTGCGGATGGCGGGCGACGACGTCGCAAAGTCGGGTTACTCCGCGGAGCTCAAGATCGACGGCATCGCTGTCGCGCTCACCTACGAGAATCAGCTTTTTGTCATGGGCGCGACGCGCGGCAATGGCGCCATCGGGGAGGATGTGACGGTGAACCTCCGGACCGTGCGCGACGTTCCGCTGCGCCTCCACGAGAGCGCGCCGAAGGGACGAATTGAGATTCGGGGCGAGATCTACTTCCCCTTCGATCGCTTCGAGGAGATGAACGAGGCGAGGGCGCGCGCAGGCGATTCCCTCTTCGCCAACCCGCGCAACACGGCGGCGGGAAGCCTGCGACAACTGGATCCCGCTATTACGGCTTCCCGGCCGCTCAGATTCTTTGGGTATTCGTTCGCCGCGCCGGATGGAGTAGAGCTGCCATTCAAGACACAGACGGAGCTGCTGGACGCGCTGGTGGAATGGGGCGTCCCTGTGGCGCCGCATCGGAAGCGCGCGAAGACGCTGGCCGAGGTCGAGAAGTGGGCGTACGACGTGGAGCACAAGATCCGGAGCGACCTGAACTTCGCCATCGACGGCGGCGTGGTCAAAGTGGATTCACTCCGACTCCAGGAAGAGGTGGGAGTCGTCGGCGGACGCGAGCCGCGCTGGGCAATCGCGCGGAAGTTCGCCCCGGACATCGCCGAAACCAGATTGCTCAAAATCAAGGTCAATGTCGGTCGAACAGGTGCGCTGAATCCGTACGCGGAGCTCGAGCCGGTGGAGATCGGCGGAGTGATCGTGAAGCTGGCGACGCTGCACAACGAAGACCTGATCATCTCCAAGGATCTTCGTGAGGGCGACTGGGTGCAGGTGAAGAGGGCCGGCGAAGTGATTCCGCAGATTATCGCGCCGATCCCCCAAAAGCGAACGGGCGGCGAGAAGCCGTGGCGAATGCCGAACAACTGCCCGGTCTGTGGAACGCCGGTAACGCGCGAAGAGGATGAGGCCGCGATCTACTGCCCGAACATCGCGTGTCCGGGTCGGCAGCTGGAGGGCCTCGTGCATTTCACGTCGCGGGGCGCGATGGACATCCGCGGACTCTCGTATGCGCGCATTCAGCAGCTGGCGCAGGAAGGGCTGGTTCGCGATCCGGGAGATCTCTACGCGCTCAGGCGCGAACAGCTTCTCAAGCTCGACGGCTACGCGGACAAGGGGACCGACTCGCTGATCGCTGCGATCGAGGCGTCGAAATCACAGCCCCTCCAACGGTTGCTTCACGCGCTTGGAATCCGGCACGTCGGATCGATCGCGGCGCAGCTCCTGGCACAGCACTTCGGAACGCTCGACGCCCTCATGTCGGCGTCGGCGGACGACATTCTCAACGTGCGCGGAATCGGATCGACGATAGCCAATGGCGTGGTTGCGTACTTTTCGGATCCCGCGGGGGGTGCGCTCGTGGAAAAGCTGAGATCACACGGCGTCAATTTCACGGAGCCGCGGGCCGTAGTAGCGGGAGGACCGCTGAGCGGAAAGACCCTCGTCATCACCGGCACTCTCCCGACGTTGAGCAGAGCGAGGGCGACGGCGACGATCGAGGCCGCGGGGGGCCGAGTCACCGGCTCCGTCTCCAAGTCGACGGATTTCCTCCTCGCCGGCGAGGAAGCCGGAAGCAAACTCGACAAGGCAAAATCCCTCGGCGTCGCGATAATCGACGAGGCCGACCTCTTGCGTTTAATCAATTCTCCAGCAACATCTTCCGCGTGAGATCGTCCTAGTTGGCATGACAACTACAGAAGCTCCCGAGCTGATTGGCCTGGCGCAGCGCACGCTGCGCGAGCTTCGCCTGCGCGTCGCCGGCGCGAGCGGTGGCGGACCCGACGCGCTTCGGGAGGCGGGATACGCGGGTGCGGGCTCTCTCTTCGACGCGTTCGAGACCTGGCTCAGCGATCGCGGCTCGATGAAAGCGGAAGATCTTCCGATCGACGAATTCTCCGCGCGAGCAGCTGAATTCTTCCAGGCCGCGGGGTGGGGACGCGTCACGTTCCGCTCCCTGCACGACGCGCTCGCCGTGATCGACATCGAGGGGTGCTGGGAAGCGCAGCTGCACGGCGAAGGCGAGCGCGGCTGCCATCTCACCACCGGCACGCTCGCCGGATTCCTCGGCTGTCTCGCCGATTATCCGGTCGCAGTAATGGAGATCGAATGCAGCGTCGGCGGGAACGCGCGCTGCCGATTCCTTGCCGGCAATGCCGACATGCTCGAGCACGCATACGAACGGGTATCGCGCGGGGAACAGTGGGAGACCATCGGAGCGGGAGAGTTCTAATCAACTGCGAACTGCGGACTAACCACTGAGGACTGCGGGCCTACTGCTATTTCGGATTGCTGACTGACTACGGATTGGGGGACTAACTGCGAACTGCGGACTCATAGATCGCGGTAAGTCCCCACTCCGCAGTACGTCCTCAACCCGCAATTAGTCTCCCAATCCGCATTTAGTCTGCGATCCGCAATTGCTGTTGGCCCGCACTCCTCAGCGGTTAGTCCGCAGTTCGCAGCCGTTAGTCAGCAGTTCGCAGCTACTTGGTGCTGAGCGCGTCGGCGTAAAGAGGATTCAGCTTCAGCTCCCCGTCGACGAGTATCTCCCTATCCCACGGAAGAATGATCGTGCTCTCCGTCGCGATCGCGTGAAAATCCGGGGCGTACCCGCCGGTGCGAAACGAAACCGCGGTCCGCACCTCCGCCGCGCCACCTTCCTGAATGGCGGACACCGCCAGCCGCATCGTATCCCCCGAGTCGCACGTCTCGTCTACGATCAGAACCCGCTTGCCCCGGACCTCCTTCGGTGCGCTGCCGAATACCTCGGGCGCTTCGCGGGTGTGCGCGCTCCTGTATTTCCGGCTCACGACCAGGGAATGGAACTCACGCCCAAGGATTGCCGCTATCACGGCGCCCGGAATCACTCCCGCCGTCGCGATCCCGATTACGATCTCCGGATCGTAGGCGCGCGCCACCTTCAGGGCCAACCCGCGCGACAGCTCGCCGAAGAACGGCCATTCGATTTCGAGAACGCCTTTGGCGGCGTCGACCGTGTGTTTGCGCGGTGACATTTTGCTCTCAAACTGTTCGGGGAAAAGCAGTTAGGTTAAGCTAGCCCTCTCACATCATAGTCGGTAGATTCGACCAAATGTCATTCTGGGACCGCCTCACTGGCGGCAAGCCGAAGCCGGTGACCGAAAACCTCGACTACCTGAACGAGGCGCTCGCGCTGGAACGCCAGGGCGATTACGACGCCGCGCTGACGTCCTACCGGCTCGCCCTTCGCCAGAGACCTAACAATCACAAGGTCCTCCAGAACATGGCAATCGCCTACTCGAAGCTCGGTCAGCTCGACGAGGCGATTCGCTGCTACCGCCGCGCTCTCGCGATCGAGCCCCGCCTCTCCGGAGCACACTACGGGCTGGCATTTCTTCTCCTCAGACGCGGCGATGTGAGCGATGCGGCGTTTCACCTCGAGGCGTTTCTGATGGATCCGCCGCGTGGTCAGGAGGCAGAGCGCTGGGTGAAGCACGCCCAGAAGACTCTCGACGAGATGAAGAGTGCCGAGCCTCCTCCCTCGAATCCTCAATTGAAGGCCAGCGAGTATCCGGGGATTTCAGAGTAGATGGGGGCGGTTCTCGCTGTCGTAAGCCAGAAGGGAGGAGTCGGCAAAACCACCACCGCTGTAAATCTCGCCGCCGCGTTCGCGCGCCGGGGAATGAAAACGCTACTCATCGACGTCGATCCGCAGGGATCGGTGCGCTACGGCTCCGGGCTCGCACGAGGTCATGAGACAGCAGGATTCGCCGATTACCTGAACGGCGAGAAGACCCTACGCGAGATCATCCTGCCGACAGCCCTTCCGTGGTTAAGGGTGATCCTCGCCGGCTCAGTTGCCGACGAAGCCGATCACGCCTCCTATTCTGAGCTCGTCCGCGAGACCAACGTGCTGCACGATCTCCTGACCATGGCGGAGCAGCGTTGCCAGGTGGTTGTCGTGGACACCCCGCCGGGACTCGGACCGATCACGCGCAAGGTACTGGGCCAGACCGAGCACGTGATCGTGCCGCTACAATGCGAGCCACTCGCGCTCCAGACGACACCACAGATTCTTCGCCTGATTCAGGACATCGTCGCCACCAACGAGCGGCTGACGCTCGACGGAATCCTCCTCACGATGTACGAAGCGAACAATCCGGCCAGCGACCGGGTAGTGGACTATGTGAGAAGGCACCTGCCCGCAAACATCGTCTTCGACGTCGTGATTCCCCGCACTTCGGCAACCGCAGACGCATTCGCCGCTGGTCAGCCAGTCGTGGTCAAGAGTCCCGCGGATGCGGCGTCGCAGGCCTACGTGAACCTCGCGACGCTCCTCGCCGACCGGTTGACATGAAGAGATCGTCGGTGCCCGCGATACTGTTTGCGAGCTTTTACATCGTTGGCCTCGCCGCCATCGGGTGCACCGAGATCAGCAGCAGCCCGACTGCGGTTCTCTCGATACAGTTCGACAGCCTGGCAGCGCCGTCGGTCGTCGTCGGCGATACGCTGCGGGACACGACCGGCGCTGTCGCGAGGCCGGTGGTCCACGTTTTCAACTTCAAGGGTAATGAGATCGTTCCGGCGCCGGTTTACTTTCTATCGCCCGACTCCGGCATCACCGTGGACAGCGCCACGGGGGTAGTGGTTGCAGACAGCCTCCGCTCAACGCCGGCGCGGATCATCGCGACCGTCGGGACGCTGCAGGCGGTACAGAAAGTCGACGTCACACTGAGTCCAGACCTCATTCAGGCGGTTAACGGTTACGACACCTTGCAATACTCGCTCGTCGACAGCACACTCAACGTGTCAACGCAACTGCAGGTGAAGCTGACGCACGGCGTCGCTCCGAACGATAGCGCCGTCAGGTCTTACATCGTGAGCTTCGCGATTGTGGCCCAGAGCAATCCGCAGCTGGGTGAGCTTGTGAACGATGCCGGGAAAGCGTCGGTCGTGAGCACTACCGATGCGACCGGAATCGCGGGAAGAAGGATTCGTGTCCGTCCTGTCTTTCTCACATCGGCGCCAGTTGATTCGATCGTGGTCAACGCCACGGCGAAATATCGTGGAGTGCAGGTGAACGGCAGTCCGGTGCGGCTCGTCCTTCTGCTGAAGCCGCCCGGCTAAACCAGATTCCGCTTTCGGGGGAGAGAGAATGGCGCTGATGGAAGCCAGAGGTGGACCGCGACCCGCTCCGGGAACGCTGAATCAGCTCTTTTTCGAAGCTGTCTCGAAGTACAATCGACCTGACGCGCTTCAGGTAAAGACTGGCGGCGTCTACCGGCCGATCTCGCACACCGAGGTTGCCGACCGCGTGCGCCACGCCGCGCGGGGTCTGTCCTCACTCGGAGTGAGGCGGGGAGACCGCGTCGCAATCCTGTCGGAGAATCGGCCCGAGTGGGCGGTCGCTGACTTCGCATGCCTCACCGTCGGCCTCACCGATGTCCCCATCTATCCAACTCTGCCGGGCGATCAGATCGCCTATATGCTCAAGGATTCGGGCGCCGTCGCAATCTTCGTCTCCAACAAGACGCAGGCCGAAAAGATCAGAGAAATCCGCTCCCAGGTGCCGGCGCTCAAGACCGTGATCGGCTTCGACGACATTCCCGGCCTCACCAATATGTCGATCACCGAGCTGGAGAAGCGCGGCGCACAGGGGGAGAACAAGGAGTCGATCAAGACCTATCGTGAAGACGCTCTGACGGTCAAGCCCGACGATCTCGCGACGATCATCTACACCTCCGGCACGACGGGTGAGCCAAAAGGCGTCATGCTCACTCATGACAACATCTACGGGAATGTCGCGGCATCGCGGACTGCTATTCCTTTCGAGGGTCGCGATGTGGCACTGAGCTTCCTCCCCCTCTCCCACATCTTCGAGCGGATGGGTGGGCACTACCTGATGTTCGCCACCGGAACCTCGATCGCCTACGCGGAATCGATCGACGCCGTACCGGTCAACATGCAGGAGGTGCGGCCGACTCTCGTTCTCTCGGTACCCCGACTCTACGAGAAGATGTTTGCGCGTGTTCTTGAGTCGGCGCTTACGGGCGGATTTCTGAAGAAGCAGATTTTTTTCTGGGCGCGTGGCGTCGCGGATCGCTGGGCCAATGAGAGGTTGGCGGGAAGGGAACCGGGCGGACTGCTGGCGCAACAGTACGCGATCGCGCAAAAGCTCGTCTTCTCGAAGCTCAAGGCGCGAACCGGTGGCCGCCTCCGCTATTTCGTCTCCGGGGGCGCTCCGCTGTCGCCGGACATCAACAAGTTCTTCTTTGCGGCGGGCCTGACGATCCTGGAGGGTTACGGACTCACCGAGACCTCACCTGTGATTACGGTCAACACGCCCCAGAACTTCCGCATCGGCACGGTCGGTAAGGTGGTCGACGGTGTCGAAGTGAGAATCGCGGACGACGGCGAGATCCTTACTCGCGGGCCGTACGTCATGAAGGGCTATTACAACAAGCCCGACGCCACGCGCGAAGCGATCGATCCGGATGGTTGGTTCCACACCGGCGACATTGGTGAGCTGCGCGACGGATTCCTGGCCATCACCGACCGCAAGAAAGACATCATCGTCACGGCCGGCGGCAAGAAGGTCGCGCCGCAGCCGCTCGAGAACAAAGTCAAAACCAACAAGTACGTCGCCCAGGCGGTCATGATCGGCGACAAGCGCAAATTCCCTTCAATGCTGATCGTGCCGAATTTCGATCAGTTGGAGAGATGGGCGGCCAAGCGGAATATCATCTGGACTGACCGCGCGCAGCTGCTGCGGATGCCGACGATCCAGGCCAAGATGGAAAAGGAAGTGAACGAGGAGCTGGCGGGCGCGGCGCACTTCGAGATCCCGAAGAAGATCGGATTGCTGGAGCACGATTTCTCGATCGAGCGGGGCGAGCTGACGCCGACTCAGAAGGTGAAGCGCCGCGCCATCGACAAG
>DASWGL010000423.1:0-3030 GCA_036393735.1 Gemmatimonadaceae bacterium
GCAGGCCGGACCGAACTATCGCGGCGTGCGAAGCATCGTCGGCGGAAGCGATCTCGTGGAGAAGCTGATGACCGACGGAGCGGAGGGCATCAACGTCCTCTACGTCTGCGATGCGTCCTTCAGCGAGCGTGCGAAGGATCCGGCGGTCGTCGCGAATCTGCGCAAAGCGCGATTCCTCATCGTGCAGTCGTGGGATGCAACCCATCCTCTGACCGAGGTGGCCGATGTGCTGCTCCCCGGGACGATTCACGTGGAGAAGGAAGGCACCTATACCAATCTTCAGGGTCGGGTGCAGCGAATCCATCAGGCCTATCCGCCGAAGGGGCAGGCCGTGACCGACCTCGAAGTGTTCCGCCGCATCGGCGCCATGCTCTCCCCGCAGAACAATACATTCCAATCCGCGGAGCCGGCGGACATCACCGCCGAGCTCGCGCTGACGATTCCTGCTGACGCCGGCCCCGAGCCGGCGGAGACCTGGTGATTCCGCAATGGCATTCGACGCCACCGACGTCGTCCTCTCGCTGATCAAGATCGTCATCGTGCTGGTGATGATGCTTCAGGTCACACCGATCATGGTGTGGGTGGAGCGGAGGGGCAGCGCGCTCATTCAGGACCGGCCCGGACCGAATCGCATCGGGCCGTTCGGACTGCTGCAGTCGCTCATCGACGCGTTGAAGTTCATCCTGAAGGAAGACATCATCCCCACTGGCGCGCACAAGTGGCTGTACACCCTCGCGCCTGTCTTCGGCCTCGTGCCGGCGTTGACGACAATCGCGGTCGTTCCGTGGGGCCGGCCATTCAGGATCCCGCAGAGGATCTCGGACGGCGGCGCGCTCACCTCAGTCGGTTGGACGATCGCAGGGCTCTGCATCCTCGGCGCATTTCTGGCGGGCGGTGCAACTGCGCGCTATTCGCGCAAGCCCGCGCACAGTAAGTTCAACACGGTCATCGGGTGGCTCGTCGTCGCCGCGCTCGCGGGCATCGCCTTTCTGATCGGAGCGGCGCTCCTGGCGCTTCACGCCGCAGGAACCGTCAGAGTGCCGGCCGGCGGCCGTTGGTTCGAACCGATCGTGGCCGACGTGAACGTCGGCATCCTGGTGATCTTCGCGCTGGCATCGCTCGGCGTGTACGGCATCGTCAGCGCGGGTTGGGCATCGAACAACAAGTACTCACTGTTCGGCGGCATCCGGGCATCGGCACAGATGATCAGCTACGAGCTGTCGCTGACGCTGGCCGCGGTGAGCGCGCTTCTCGTGGCCGGATCGCTGCGCCTCTCGGACGTCGTGTGGAGACAGACCGGTTACTTCGTCCTCTTCGACACGATCCGGATTCCGGCGTGGAACGTGTTCTCGCCCGCGATGTGGCTGAGTTTCATCATCTTCTCGGTGTCGGCATTCGCGGAGACGAACCGGCTGCCGTTCGACTTTGCGGAAGCCGAGGCGGAGCTGGTGGCGGGATATCACACCGAGTACTCGTCGATGAAGTTCGCGCTGTTCTTCATGTCCGAGTACATGGCCATGGCTACCATGTCGGCGCTGATCACCACGCTGTTCCTCGGCGGATGGGACATCCCCTGGTACAACGAGCCGGCGACGTTTGGCGGCTTTTTGTTATCGGCGCTCGCGTTCACGGCAAAAGTGGCGTTCCTGCTCTTCATTTTCGTGTGGGTGCGCTGGACGATTCCGCGGCTGAAATACGACATCCTGATGCGCATCGGCTGGAAGTTCTTTCTGCCGCTGGCGCTGGTGAATGTCGTGGTCGTTGCGTTTTTTATCGCGAAGCATTGGATATAGGAATCCAACCATGAAGGCATGCGACATGAGGCATGAGGCATGAGTGAGCGTCTCGGCGGAGCACTCATGCCGCATGCCGCATGCCTCATGCCCTGAGTTACATGCTCGAATACCTGATCTTCTTCGTTTTCGCCACGATCGCAGTGGTCTTCGCGCTCATGGTGGTGCTGCACCGGAATCCGGTGATCGGCGCGCTGTCGCTCGTCGTGGCGTTCTTCGCGCTCGCCGTGATGTACGTGCTGCTGGAAGCGCCGTTCCTTGCGGCTCTTCAGGTGATCGTCTACGCGGGCGCGATCATGGTGCTGTTCCTCTTCGTGATCATGCTGCTCAACCTGCAGCATCGAACGGAAGAGGCGACGAGGCCGGTGCAGCAGTTTCTTGGGTTCACGACGAGCGCGGCGTTCCTGATCAGCCTCGTCTACTACATCGGCAAGTACGCGGTGTTCGGCAAGCTTCCGGACGGTCGGTTCGCATCGGACGCTCGAACGATCGGCATCCGCCTCTTCGAGGCGTACGTGTTCCCCTTCGAGATGGTGTCGATCCTTCTTCTGGCAGCGATCGTCGGCGCGCTCCTGCTCAGCAGCCGCGGAGCCGCCACACGCGCGGAGATTCCGACGGAGGTGTCGGAGTGATTCCGACGCACTGGTTCCTGATCCTCAGCGCAATTCTGTTTTCGATCGGCGTCTGCGGCGTGCTGACGCGCAGGAACGGCATCACGATCTTCATGTCGATCGAGCTGATGGTGAACGCCGTCAACCTGACGTTCCTCGCGTATGCGCGCCAGTTCCATCAACTCCACGGACTGATCTTCGTGTTCTTCGTGATGGCGATCGCCGCGGCCGAAGCCGCCGTCGGCCTCGCCATCTTCATCTCGTTGTTCCATCACCGCGAAACCATTGATGTGGATGAGGCGAATCTGATGCACTGGTAATGGCTCCTGGCTGTTGGCTCATGGCTCTTGGGTGCTCGAAACCGGGTTCACCCAAGAGCCAAGAGCCACCAGCCAAGAGCCCAAGATGGCGTAAAGGTCGCAATGTTCAGCTCCTCGGGAGCTGAACAATGGATAAAACCGAAAAGCTCATTGACTGGGAAGAAAACGAAAGACCGGACAAGAATCGCAACGGAATCGATGATCGCATCGAGCCACCCATTCCGGATGTCAAGGCGGGCTCAGCGAAACTCGCATACCGGTTGAAGAACGATCCGCTGGCCGATCCGGTCCTTACCGCCGGGGACC
>DASWGL010000424.1:0-19013 GCA_036393735.1 Gemmatimonadaceae bacterium
AATCCCTTTGGCCAACCCGTTTCATCGGCGAAGAGCGTGGCGGCACGGTAGGCAAGGTTTGCTTCGGCGGGCCAGTCACGCATCTCGTAGCACTTGAGCGACCGCTTGCCGCTCGTGATTCGAAGCTCGACGTCGTCGCCCAGCTCGAGCCGCAGGAAAACCGTCTCGATGGAGTGAAATCCGTCCGTCTCCTGCCCAAGGACCCGGAGCGCAAGATTGACCTTGGCCTGCGCCAGCGTGCGAGCCGCGCGCGGACTCATGCCGCCACCTCGGCAGGGCCTTGAAGATCACGGAGGTGCACGCCCAGGCGCGCGAAATAGTACGCACCAATGAGAGTGATCGGGATGAACGAAAAGAGGTGGTATCCGATCGCCCAGGTCGCAGCCTGTTGCTGGCCCACTCCGTAAACCGCGAGGCCCTGAACCGACATGTACTCGAACACGCCGAAGAAGCCAGGAAGGGCTGGGACTGCGGTGCCCAATGCGATGAAGGCCTGGAGAAAGAGAGCGGCGGATAACGGGGCGCTGATGCCCACCGCCTTGAACGCGAGCCAGAACCCGAGGGCGTTGAGCAGCCAGTGCGCGAGCGTCCATCCGAACACGGCCGCGAATCTGCCCGGGCTCCGCAGCACCCTCAACCCGTTGACGAACGTTTCCAGAACTTTGCGTCCCCGCACTTCAATCGCCGGCGACACACGTCGCGCGAAAAGCTCGAACAGTCGAAGGAGCTGATTCGGGAAGAACACGAGGGCGTAAAGCCCAAGCACAAGGAGCAGGACGACAGTTCCTGCTCCCACCGCAAACGACGTGAGCGGGCGACCCGCGAGCGTGTCGGTGCTCGAGAGGGCGGGATCGAGTAGCGCTATCGCCGCGAGAATGAGCAGCACGATCGCGTCGAACAGGCGGTCAACCGCAAGAGAGGCGAGCGACGCCGCGAAGGGCACGTCCGCTTCCTTCGTCAAAGCGTACGCTCTCGCAATCTCGCCGGCGCGAGCAGGCACGACGTTGTTCACCATCATCCCGACCGCCGTCGCGCGCCAGAGCGGGCCGAGCGGAAGCTTGCCGGTCACGGGCTCGAGAATCGTCTCCCACCTGCGCGCGCGCAGAACGAAGATCGCCGTCGCGCAGAACATCGACGCGGTGAACAGCAGCGGATCGGCCTCCGAGAGTCGGTGCGCCACTTCACTGGGAGAGATTCCGTGGAGCGTCCAGTAGATTAGCGCGGCGCTCAGCACTGCTCCGAGTGCGGCGCGCCATCCGGGTCGCAACTGCTACCCTGCGGCCGCGAGCTCCACCAAATCGACGAGCTCGTCCACGAGCGCGCGTGTCGGCGGAGTTCCGCTCTTCTTGAGCGCGCGACGAATCTCGGCGGCGCGGTCGATCGCGCTTTGGCCGCGGTACAGCAGCTGCTGAATCGGGACGAGCTCGGACACCGCGGGCTGTGGACCCGAATGCCGATTCTCAAGCGATCGCATCGTCGCGAGGCTCGAATTCAAAACATCGCGCAGCTCCTGTCCGCGGGGCGGAGTCCTTGTTGGCGACGGTGGTACCTCACGCGAAGGAGTTGGGACGCGCTTCACTTCCGGAGACAGAGTACCCGGACCTATGCCGCCGCTCTGCTCGCGAAGCTGCTGCTCGTAATGGGTTTTGGGGTTCGGCGCGACGTAGATGATGTGCTGTCCGTCGTCGTTGAAGAAAAGTTGCGAAATGGGGACGATCACGTCTTCGCGGCGTTCCTCGCGCGCGGGCGCGAACCGGGTGAGTACCCGCAGGCTCTCCTCGACGCGCGCGTCCTGATCGGCGCCCCAGGTCCGCACCGACCGGACCAGCAGCTTCAGGTCATCGATCGCGCCAACGAGAGCGCGTTGAAGGTCGGGTTCCCAAGCGGTCGCACCCCGGGCGACGCCAGACGCGATTCGCTCGACCGTCATCGCGACCTGAACTATCCCGCCCGCTTTTGCCATCGTTGCGCTCCCGCGCAGACCGCGCGCGGCAGCGGCGAATTGCGTAGCGTCTGCGGGCTCCATCCCTTTTTTCGTGGCCAGCGACTCGAGACGCGTGAGATACTCACTCGCCTCGAGAGAAAAGAAATCCAGCAGCCGGCCCGGCATCGTCATCAGTGCGTTCTCCAGATCATCGAAAGGTGGGCCGTTTGTGGCTCACAGTCAAAACTCGCTTCATTATGACGACCGAGCACGGCGCATGGCTTCGCGCATCTCCTTGACCGCCTGGTCGAGGCCGACGAACACCGCCCGGCTGATGATCGAGTGGCCAATGTTCAGCTCTTCGATTTCAGCAATCGCGGCAACCAGTCCGACGTTCCTCACAGTGAGCCCGTGGCCCGCGTGCACCGCCAGGCCCAGATCAGCAGCTCTCTGCGCCGAATCGCGAAGCGCGCCGATCGGCTCCTTCGCCCCCGGCTGATGAGAGTATGTCCCCGTATGCAGCTCGATCGCGGCAACACCAAGCTTCTTCGACTGCTCGACGGCGACTCGCGTGGGATCGATGAAGAGGCTGACTCGAATGCCCCCTTCGATGAGCGCATCGACTGTGTCCCGGATGCGCGACGGATCGCTGATGATGTCGAGCCCACCCTCGGTCGTTATCTCTTCGCGGCGCTCCGGCACCAGAGTCACCTGCTGGGGCTTGATACGACGCGCCAGCTTCAGCATCTCGGGCACGCACGCCATCTCGAGATTGAAATACGTTCGAACTTTTTCTTTGAGCCGCATGACATCGGCGTCCTGAATGTGGCGTCTGTCCTCGCGCAAATGCGCGGTGATTCCGTCCGCGCCAGCGGCTTCGCACACTGTCGCGGCCTCCACGGGGTCCGGCTCAGCTCCGCGTCGAGCCTGCCGCAGGGTGGCGACGTGGTCGATATTGATATACAACCGTTGTTGCTTTGCGCGCATTGCTCCAGTCCCTGAGTCGCAGCTCTATCCAGTGGAGAATTCTATCGTGTCATTCAGAAAGATCGCCGGTTTATTCCTTCTTGCCGCCTGCTCGAGCGCCACCCAGAAAATGGGCAGCAACGGACAGGTCACTGGCGCGCCGTCGGCGCAGCTCGCCGTCAATCAGTTCCTGCAGGCCGTTAATGCGAAAGACCTTCAGGCAATGTCAACCGTCTTCGGCACCAAGGACGGCCCCGCTCGCGAGACGATGGATCGCACCGAGCTCGAAAAGCGGGAGGTCATCCTCGCGTGCTACTTCAACCACGAGAGCGCCCGCATTCTCGGTGAGCAAGCAGGAGCGCAGGGACACCGCGAGATTCGCGTCCAGTTGAACAAGGGAAATCTGTCACGGGAAACGACCTTCTATGCGATCAAGGGCCCAGGCGGCAGATGGTATGTGGACAACATGGACATCGCGGCAGTGAGGGACTTCTGCGGCAATCCCGGTACTTCCACACGACGTCAGTGATCTGACAGCTCGACCAGCACTCCGGCGGTGGATTTGGGGTGCAGAAACGCGATGCGCTTTCCTTCAGCGCCAATGCGCGGCTTTTCATCTATGAGCTGAACGCCGGCGCGGCGGCAGCGCTCCAGCATCGCGTCGAGATCGTCAACCGAAAAGCAGATGTGATGAATGGCTGGCCCGCGCTTGGCGACGAAGCGCGCGATCGGCGAGGAGGGGTCACCCGCTGCGAGAAGCTCCACCAGCGGCTCGCCCGCGCTGAAGCCGACGATGGTGGCTCCGTCAAAATCGTCCAGTGCGACCTCAGGTAAACCCAGTATGTCCCGAAAAAAGGGAAGGCTCTCGGCGAGCGCCTCCACGGCGATGCCAATGTGGGATACACGAGTGCCGCGCGGGGTTGATGGGGTCATTAAGTTTAAAGATGAGGGGGCAGCGTCCCCGCAGAAAACTAACTGACGAAGCCCCGCGGGGTATCCCGCGGTTGGAGACTACAAAATGTCGAATGCAGTTGAAGTGAACGACTCCGATTTCGAAATGCAGATCGAGCAGCACAAAGGCCTCGCCGTCGTCGATTTCTGGGCGACCTGGTGTGCACCGTGCCGCATGGTCGCTCCCGTGCTGGATCAGCTTGCGATCGAATACGAAGGCAAGGCAAAGGTCGCGAAGGTCGATGTGGATGTGAACATCAAGACTATGACGAAATTCAATGTCCGCTCCATTCCCGCGATCCTTTTTTTCAAGGACGGCAAGCTCGTCGATCAGATGATCGGATTCATGGGCAAGCCCGCGCTGGCGGAGAAGTTCAAGCAGCACGCCGCCGCGTAATCAGCGGAGTCCGTCGCCAGACGACTCGTGAGCTCCGCAACAACGGGGACTCTCTTTCTGGTGAGCACTCCCATCGGCAATCTGGGAGATATGTCACATCGCGCGGTCGAGGTTCTTTCCTCGGCCGCGCTTGTCATTGCGGAGGACACGCGGCACTCGCGGCGCCTGCTCGAACACTACCGAGTCTCCACTCCGCTCAGCTCCTATCACGAGCACAACGAGGCGAAGGAGACCCCCAGACTCATCGCTCGCCTTCGTGCGGGTGATTCCATCGCCCTGATATCCGATGCAGGCACGCCGCTCATCTCGGATCCCGGGTGGCGCCTTGTCGCCGCCGCGCTCGATGCCGAAGTGCCGGTCGTTCCGATCCCTGGGGCGTCATCGGTCATGGCGGCGCTCGTCGCATCCGGATTGCCGCTCGAGCGATTCACGTTCTTTGGATTTCTTCCGCGAAAGGGAAGAGAGCGCGCCAAGATCATAACCGAGATCGTCGAATCCCGTGGGACGGTCGTGCTGTTCGAGGCGCCGAATCGAGTCGCCGCCACCCTCGATGCCCTCGTCGAGGCCGGAGCGGGCGAGCGACAGGCCGTCGTCGCCAGGGAGCTGACCAAGCGATTCGAGGAGTTCAAGCGTGGCAGCGTCGCGGACCTGGCGAGTGTATACGGTAAGGCGGATCCGAAGGGCGAAGTAGTGCTGGTGATCGCAGGAGCCGAAGAGCGTGCCGTCAGCGAGCACGATCTGAACGATGCCGCAAAGAAGCTACGCGAGTCGGGAAAGTCGCCGCGCGAAGTGATGGATCACCTCGTCTCTGCGCTCGGCGCACCGCGCAACACGGCTTACAAAATCGCTCACGAGAGTGAGCATGAGAGCGCATGAGAAAACGTAATCCCGAGCAACCGAACGTCCTTTACGGGTGACCAACCGAGATGCCTGCCAGGAAAATCCGTCCCGGAAAAATCGTCTGCGTTGGCCGCAATTACCGCGAGCACGCAAAGGAGCTCGGAAACGAGGTTCCAAAGGAGCCCCTCATCTTTCTCAAGCCACCTTCGAGCGTGATATGGGACGGCGAGCCGATCGCGCTGCCCGCCGTCTCCTCCAGGGTCGAGCATGAAGGCGAAATCGGAGTAGTGGTAGGGAAGACCCTGACCCGAGTGTCTGAAGGTGATGCGGTGCTTGGAATCAGGGCGATCGTCGCCGTCAACGATGTTACCGCTCGCGACCTCCAGAAAAGCGACGGACAATGGACTAGAGCCAAGGGATTTGATACCTTTTGTCCTCTGGGAGAGGAGTCGTCAAAGCTTCCGGACCTCGACAGTCTCACGGTCGTCACCAGAGTGAACGGCGTCGAGCGACAGCGGGGGAAAAGCAGCGAGATGGTCTTCTCGATCCCGTCCCTCCTCGCCTACATCTCGCGCATCATGACTTTGGAGCCAGGGGACCTTGTTGCGACTGGAACGCCCTCGGGCGTTGGTCCGCTTGTCCCTGGTGACATCGTGGAAATCGAGATCCCCGGTGTCAGTCGCGTGAGCAACCCTGTTCAAGAGAGCCGATAAGTGCCCGCCTACACAGACCGCCTACTCAGCCTTCCCGAATACCCACTCGCCGGAATCCCCGAGAAGAAGCGCGAGCTCATCGCTCGCGGAGTGGACGTCATCGACCTCGGGGCCGGTGACGCCGATCTCTCGCCGCCGCCCGCGGTAATCGAGCGAATCTCCGCGGCAGTGCGTATACCTACCATGAGCCGCTACGGATTCGCTCTCGGTCTCGTAGAGTTTCGCGAAGCGGTCGCGAGATTCATGAAGCGCAGGTTCGGCCAGGATTTCCATCCGCTCAAGGAAATCGTCCCTCTCATTGGGTCGAAGGAAGGTCTCTCCCACCTCGCGTTCGCGTACGCGGCGAAAGGTGACTACACCATTTTCCCCGAGCCGGGCTACAACTCTTATGTGGGCGGAACGCTGTTGGCCGAGGCGACGCCCTACAAGTACCCTCTGCGGCCGGAGAACGGATTTCTGATCGACCTGGACAAGGTTCCGAGCGACGTGCTGAAGAAGGCGAAGATTCTGTACCTCAACTACCCGAACAATCCGACGGCGGCTATCGCTCCTAAGGAGTACCTCGAGGAGATGGTTAGACGCTGCAAGGAACTGGATATCCTGCTGGTGTATGACAACGCCTACTCTGAGCTCGCCTACGATGGATACGTGCCTCCGAGCATTTTCGAGATCGAGGGCGCGCGCGATATCGCGATCGAGTTCCACTCCATGTCCAAGACGTACAACATGACGGGTTGGCGGTGCGGGTGGGCTTGTGGCAAGCAGGAGTTCGTCGGCGGGTTGGCGAAGGTGAAGTCGTTCATTGATACGGGGACTTTCATGGCAATTCAGGCAGCCGCGGCAACAGCGCTCGACGAATGCGCCGATTGGATTCCAACGAACGTTGCGGAGTTCAAGAGACGCCGGGACGCGGCAGCCGACGCATTCACTGAGGCCGGATTCCCCGTCCCGCGGCCCAAGGCCACCATGTACATCTGGTGCCCCCTGCCCAAGAACATTCCTAGCGCGGTATTCGGCGAGCGCCTCCTGCAGGATGAGGGTGTGGTCGTCCTTCCCGGCTCGGCGTTCGGACCTGGTGGCGAAGGATTTTTCCGCGTGTCGTTCATCACCTCGCCCGAGCGGCTTCGTGAAGCGGCGACGCGTGCCGGGCGCGTGTTGAAGCGCCTGCAAGCGCAGGCTGGAGAAGAGGCCCGCTCCGCGCCGCGCCGGCCAGAAGAGCGACAGGGGATGGCGCGAGCCTGATGATTTTCCGCCGCGTCGCGACCGAGCCCGAAGCGCCGAGGAGGAACGTATCCACTTCCTTCCTCGTGTCGCTCGGCGTGCACGTTATCGTCGCGATTGCGTTCATGCGGATGCTGATTTTGAACGCGGACTTCTCACCGAATCCGAAGCGCCCGTCGGTCTCCGAACAGCGCGTAGGATTCGTGAGGTTGGCGCGGCCGGGCGAGAAGCCGACGCCCGGCAAGCGGGGAGGAGATGGGCGACCGGAGAAATCTCGTGAGGTTCACGTGACGCCGCCCACATCGATCCCCACCACTATTCCGGCCCCAGCAAACGCGGTGACGAAACCGGCTGAGGAAGGTGGAGCCGGACCGCTCGTGGGTGGCGGGGGTCCGGTGCGCGGGGTACGTCCGTCTTATTCAGATGGACGCCTCTGGGCGCCCCCGTCACCGATCATCGCGCCTCCCAAGACTGTCGCGCAGACCATCGATAGCCTGATTGCGGATGCGATTGCACCGGATAATGACTCGGTCGCCGCGGCAGCGAAGGGACGAGATCCGACAGATTGGACCATCGAGAAAGGCGGATACAAGTGGGGAATAGATAAGCGCGCAATCAGACTCGGGCCTGTCTCGATTCCAACTGCCTTGCTGGCGATGCTCCCGCTCAACATCACGGGGAATCCGACAACAATGGAGCGTGATCGCGCGTACGCCGCCATGAATCGCGACATCACCTGGCACGCGCAGCAGGCGATAAACGATGCGGATTTCATGAAAGCCGTTCGCAGCATCCGGGAGCGAAAGGAGCGTGAACGGGCAGCGGCACTCGCCGCGGCGTCGAAGGATGGTCCGGCGGATGCCCCGCACGAATAAGCGTCAGCCTCGCATTTGTCTTCTTACGGGACGCGATCCGTTGACCAACAACTGCAAACTGAACGGGATCCGAGATCTCAGAAGCGTAGATATCAGGTTTTGGTAACTACGCCGCGACGTATCTGAGTGGCGTTATGGTACCGACAGTTGCTGTGCACCGAAGCGCGCCGCCGGTGAGGTCGCAGCGCAGTGACTACCTACTGATATCCATGCTTCTGAGATCTCGGATCCCGTTCAGTTTGCAGTTGTGAGATCGGATCCCGTTCGGTTTTGCAGTGGTAAGATCTGTTCTGATCTAGGAGAATTGCGCGAACCCGACCGTATTCCCCCCGGGCTCTCGAACGTATATCTCCGTGCTCCCGTAAAACGTTTCGTGCCTTGGCTTCACCACCGGGGCGCCCTCGAGCGCTTTAGCCACGGGGTCAAGATCCGCTACCGTGATGAAAAGAGCGACCGAGTGTCCCATCAACTCGCCCGCCGACCCGGGCTGCTCGCTGATCACGCTCGCGCGCGTCTGGTACATGATCTCGATGCCCTCTTTTTCGACGCTGGCGAAGATGAGCTTTCCGTCGGGGTCCGGAACCTGATTCGTGATCGCGAACCCGAGACGGTCCGTCCAGAACTTGATGCAAGGCTCGACGGCGTCCACGATCAACACCGGGGTCAATTGCTTGAGCGCGGGGGGAGGCGTACCTGAGGAGTCGGGTTTCCCTTCAGCCATCATTGCACCTTGGAGGAGTTCTCCACCTTAACGAAAAAGCGGCCGGCCTGCGAGGCCGACCGCTGAGGTCGCCAGTTTGTTCTCGTTACGACTGCGTCGCGTTGGTGCTCTGGTTGGCGTCGAACCCGGGGCGGAAGACTCCGCAGATGACGCCAAGGATTCCGAAATCCGTGCCCGGCTGTACCGAGATATCCCGATCGGCGGGATTCGCCGCTTCGAGCACCACAGAACCGCCGCGACGAGAATAAGTCTTCACCGTCGCCTCCTCCCCAAGGCGGGCCGCAACGATGTCCTGATCGCGGGGATCCTGCTTCGGGTTGACCATGACGTAGTCGCCGTCGTTGATGCACCGGCCGACCATGCTGTCTCCCTTGACCTTGAGAAAGAAGACCTCGTCGGATGGGACAAACCGTCGATCGATGGTGATGAATCCCTGTCTGTGTTCGGGGATGAGCGCCGGCTCGCCGGCGTGAATCCGTCCGTAAAACGGCACGGGCTGCGTGCGAAGCGCGGCCCCGAAGCCGAGGAGATTGACGCCACGCGATCTGGCGGGGTCTCTCTCGATATATCCCTTTTTTGCGAGCGACTGGAGCAGGTCGGAGACGGTCTTCGTCGACTTGATCTTGAACTGCTTACCGATATCGCGGATGCTGGGCTGGTAGGTGTTCTCGGCCGTGAAGTCGAGAAGGTAGTGATATACCGAGCTCTCAAGCTTTGTTAACTGCTCGGCCATCTGTGGGTCCTGGAAGGGCGAGATCGGGGCGGGTCCGGGGGCTCGCGTTAAACATTAATGTGTGTTCGAAACCGTACCTGGTCAACAGTTTCTTGGGCCTCACCGGATCGTCACACGCCGAGTACCGCCAGTGCTTTGTCGATGCGTTTGAGGGAGAGGTCACGGCCCATCTGGACCAGCATCTCGAAAATACCGGGACTGACGGTAAGACCGGTTAAGGCCACCCTCAGGGGCTGAAAGACCTTCCCGGCAGCAATTCCCCGCGATTCCGCGAGGGACCGCAGGGAAGTCTCCAGCGGCTCCGTCTGCCAATCGGTCACCTTGGCGAGAGCATCCCTGGTGTCCCGGAGCAAGGCAGCCGCTTCGGTGGGGTCCTTCCAGTTCTTGGCCACGGCGATGGGATCGTACTCAATTTCTTCGAGAAAATATGGACCGGCCTGACGCACGATGTCGTCGATAGTGCGCGAGCGGATCCGCAGCAAGTCGAGCAGCCGCAAATACCAGTCACGCCTTTCCACCAGATCTTCTTCGGTCGCGAGAAGCGCGGTAACGATCGCGGGAGTGACCCGCGGCTCCAACTCCTCGAGCGGGATCATCGACAGGTGCTGCCCATTCATCCATTCGAGCTTTTTCGGGTCGAAGATCGCCGCCTTTTTCTGGAGGCCATCGACACTGAACAGCTCTATCATCTCGGGAATGGTCATTACCTCGCGATCACCACCGGGTGACCAGCCGAGAAGCGCGAGAAAGTTGAGCATCGCGCCGGGAAGAAGCCCGTAGTGCTGGTAATCTCCGACTGCCGTCGCGCCGTGCCGCTTGCTCAGTTTCTTTCCGTCGAGCCCGTGAATCATCGGCAGGTGCGCGAACGTCGGCAGGGGGGCGCCGAGCGCGCGGTAGAGAAGAATCTGTTTTGGCGTGTTGGAAATGTGGTCGTCCCCGCGCATCACGATGTTTATTCCCATGGCGATGTCGTCGGATACGACGGCGAGATTGTAGATGGGTGTCCCGTCCGAGCGAAGGATGACGAAATCCTCGATGTCTTTGTTCGGGAACGCGATGCGCTCGTGGACCATGTCATCCCACTCGGTCGTGCCTTCGGGAACGCGGAATCGAATTACGTACTGCTCTCCCGCGGCGACCCTGCGTTCTACTTCTTCACTCGACAGTCTATCGCAGCGGCGGTCGTACTTGAACGCTTCCTTGCTGGCAGCGGCGGCGCGCCGGCGCTCCTCGAGCTCGGCCGGCGTGCAGAAGCAACGATAAGCGCTTCCGTTCTCGAGGAGCCTCTTCGCATCGGCCTGGTGGCGCGGGAGATTGGCGCCCTGGTATACGACACCATCGTCCCAGTTGAGGCCCAGCCACTCCAACCCATCGAAGATCGCGCGCGTGCTCTCGTCGGTGCTCCGCGCCTTGTCGGTGTCCTCGATGCGGAGCAGGAACTCTCCGCCAAATTTGCGCGCGTAGAGCCAGTTGAAGAGCGCAGTGCGCGCGCCCCCGACGTGGAGGTACCCAGTCGGTGAAGGAGCGAAGCGAAGTCGAGGTTTCGTGCTGCTAGTCATCAGCGATTCGAGAATGAAAAGCGGGTCCACACTCGAGGCGCGGACCCGCCGAGCGGAGAGAGAGGGATTCGAACCCTCGATACGCGTTTCCACGTATGCCGGTTTAGCAAACCGGTGCCTTAAGCCTCTCGGCCATCTCTCCTGGAGAATTTCGGAAGTTATTGGCGCAGTGATTGTTCGACAACCCTTCGCTTATCGAGTGCTGGCGAATTTATCTGTGCGTGTGCATTAATTTGGAGAACGCATTGATGGAGGCTGGGATGCTGTCTCGATATACTCGCAATCTGACTAATCTGCTGCCCATGCTCGGGCTGATCGCCGCGGCCGCATCTCCGCTCGTCGTGGTCGAATACCAGCTCCCGCGTGAGGGGGCGTTCCCGCACGATCCGGCTGTCGGCGGCGACGGGATCGTCTGGTATACCGATCAGCAGAATAGCTTCATCGGGCGATTGGATCCCGCAACCGGAAAAATCACGGACTACCCGACGCCGACACCCGGATCTGGACCGCACGGAATCGTCGTGGCCCAGGACGGAGGCATCTGGTACACAGCACAGCGGATTGGAAAGCTCGGGCGTCTCGATCCAAAGACTGGGCACATCGAGGAATATTCTCTGCCCGCGGCCGCGCGCGATCCGCACACACCGCTTATTCGCAAGGGAATCGTCTGGTTCACGGTCCAACAGAGCAACGTTTACGGGCGGTTCGACCCGCGAACGCATGAGGCAAGAGTCTGGACCGTGCCGACGAACCGGGCGCTTCCATACGGGATGGTTAATGCTCCCGATGGCTCGATCTGGGTCGCGTTGTTCGGGACCAACAAGCTCGGACGGATCGACGCCGAGAGCGGAGCGCTTCGGGAAATCAACCTGCCCCAAAGTGGCGCGCGTCCGCGGCGTCTCGTCGTCGACGAATCCGGCGTGGTGTGGTACAGCGATTTTGCGCGCGGCTATCTCGGCTCGTACAATCCAAAGACCGGAGCGTTCAAGGAATGGCTCTCGCCCGGCGGCGCCAGCTCCGCGCCCTATGGAATCGCGATCGCACCCGACGGACGGATCTTCTATGACGAAGCGCGTTCCGGAACGATCGTCGTGTTTGATCGACAATCGGGGCAAGTGGAAACGATCAAGATCCCAACTCCCGGGTCGATCGTGCGAAACATTTCCGTCGACAGCACGCGAAGCCGCGTCTGGCTCGCATTGAGCGGCACGAGTCGGCTGGGCAAAATCGAACTCAAATGAGAAGGTGAAATGAGACCGTCAGCGCGCCCGTTCGCAGTCATTTTTTCTTTCTTGATTACGGCCGGCCAATCCGCTCGCTGTCATTCCGCCGGCTCTCCGACCCCGGGTGATCCTCCGCTTCGCGGACCAGCGGGAGCTGTTAGCATCGGGCCTTCTCGATGGCAGCGATGTCGCGCAGAGGCCGGTGGTCGTAGACGTCCCGTTGGCTAAGGGGCACATCATTCTCTTCGCGAACAACCCTACGTACCGCGGCGAGACGATCGGAAGCTATTTCCTCGTGTTCAACGCTCTGCTCAACTTCGATCGTCTGGATACCGGCGGAAAGCTCGATCAGCGGTGACAGTGACCATTCGGGAATACGTACGTTTCCCCGCACGACGAACAATTCAGGAGTGAATCAAACACTTTTTGGCACCGGCCCTGCAAACCATAACTCGTGAGGTCGGCCCTTTGCGCTGAACCGGCGCGGGAGGAAACGGCGTGAGTTATCGGACCTTTGTCGACTCTAGTGGAAAGCGGTGGGAGGTCTGGCTGGTGACGCCCGCGTCCGCGGAAAGACGGAAGGCCGACCGACGCAGGGCGGGCGGAGGGGCTGTCGATTCACCGGGCTTTTCTGACCGGCGGCGCACGCCGGAGCGGCGGAAGAACCCATTTCACCGAACCATGGAAGTGGCGAGCGAATACAGCGCCGGATGGCTCTGTTTCGAGGGCGACGGTGACAAGCGACGCCTCGCGCCGGTGCCGGAAGGTTGGTATGAAGCCGGGCCAGAGCGACTTGCCACCTGGCTCCAGGCAGCGAAGCGCGTTGTCAAATGTGCGCCCTGATATAGATTCAGCGGTTCGGAGCGCGCTCCGATCTCCTGCGACCTCACTGCGAGCACAAACCGCTACATGCGCCAGATCCTCCGCGAACGTGACGCGATGATTTGCCGGTCCTGCAGCAACGAGGAGCGCGCCTCCGAAGGCTATCCCTGTGACGACTGCGGGACATTCATCTGCATCATTTGCACGTTCCGGGGCGTCGTCCTCTGCAAGAAGTGCGAAGAGCGACGCGCTGACTCTCGCAACCAGCGAAGTGCCTGAGCATCCGCTCGCGATTGATGGCTCCTCCCCCTCAACCGAAGTGAGAATGAAAAGACTTTCCAGCCTCTACTTTGTCGCGCTCGTCATTTGTCTTCCTCTTGTCGCTGGCGCCCAGGAGAAACAGCGATTCGCGAACATGGACGAAGCGATGCAGGCGGGCGCGATTCTCAGCGGACGTCAGGGGCCGCGAAACGTGAACTGGATCGAAGGCGGAATGCGATTCTCCTACACGGATCGTGATGCGCGAACCGGGACGCCGGTCATTCGTGCCTATGATCCCGTCGCTGGAAGAGACACGGATCTTTTCACCACGACGGGCCTGACGTTTCCGGGGACGAATCAGCCGTTCAGCTACGACGCGTTCGAATGGGCGCAGGACTCCAGGCACCTCGTCTTTCAGTCCAACTTCCAGCCGATCTACCGACGGTCGGGGATCTCTGATTTCTACATCTACTCGCTCGCCGACCGCAGCATGCAGCTCGCGACCAAGGGAGCGAGAACCGGCGAGCTCTCACCCAATGGAGCGATGCTCGGCTTCGAGCGCGACGGTGACATATACGTCACCAATCTCTCAACCCACCAGGAGAAGAGGCTGACGCGCGATGCATCGGAGCACATCTACAACGGCCACTTCGACTGGGTCTACGAAGAGGAGTATGGGCTGGCGCAGGCGTGGAAGTGGTCGCCCGAGAGCAGCTACATCGCGTACTGGCAACTGAACGATTCAGCCGAGCCAGTGATTCAGATCTCAGACTACTCTGGTTTCCATCAGGACTGGGAGAAGCTGCGCATTCCGCAGGTCGGCGACTCGAACGCGACAGTGCGAATCGGCGTCGTGAACGTCTCCACCGGCCAGAACACGTGGCTCGACACGGGAGAGAAGGGCGAATTCTACATTCCGCGAATTTACTGGACGAGCAGGCCGGACACGCTCGCCGTGATTACGCTAACCCGCCCGCAGAACACGATGAAGCTTTTCTTCTTCGATGTGAAAACCGGCGGGCGGCGGGAGGTGATGACGGAGACGTCGAAAACCTGGCTCGACGTGTACGACTTCTACGCCGGCGTCGATGACATGATGACGTTCCCGTCGGATTCGCAGGAATTCTTCTGGCTCTCCGATCGGGACGGCTTCCAGCATCTCTATCGCTACGACTATTCCGGGAAGCTGATCAACCAGGTGACGCGGGGAAACTGGAGCGTGACGCGCGTCGAGGGCAGCGATGCGAAAAAGCACATCGTCTACTACACATCGACTGAAGCGTCGTCACTCCAGCGCCAGCTCTACTCCGTTCGATTCGACGGTACGGATAAGCGCCGGATTACAACCGCGGAAGGGAATCACCGAATCAACATGTCGCCGACGGCGACGTTCTTCCTCGACCGCTATTCGTCGCTCCACCAGCCGACACAGGTGGAGGTTTGGGCCGCCTCGGGGCAGAAGCTGCGAACGCTGGAGGACAACGCCGCGGTGACGAAATGGCTGGAAACGCACGCGTACTCGCCCGCCGAGATTTTTTCGTTCACGACGTCCGATGGCACTCACATCGATGGCAGCATCGTCAAGCCAATTCCGTTCGATGCCCATAAGCGCTACCCCGTCATCTTCGATATCTACGGCGGGCCCGGATCGCAGCAGGTCTACGATGCCTTCTCAACCAGTGGCTGGACGCAGTGGCTGGCGCAGGAAGGCTACATCATCGTCGGCGTCAACAACCGCGGGACAAATAACTACGGCAGCGCGTTCATGAAAGTCGTCTACAAGCACCTCGGCAAATACGAGGCGCTCGACTTCGCGGAAGCCGCCCGGTACCTCGCGAAGCAGACGTACGTCGATCCAAAGCGCGTCGCGATCATAGGCACGAGCTACGGCGGCTACAGCACCGTCTACACAATGGAGATGTATCCCGAGCTGTTCCCGGTTGGAGTTGCGAACTCGGCGGTCGGTGACTGGAGGCTTTACGACACGATCTACACCGAACGCTACATGAGCCTGCTGGGCGACAACCTGAGCGGCTACGTGGAAAGCGCGCCGATCGAACAGGCGCCGAAGATGCGCGGAAACCTGCTCCTGATTCACTCGATGATGGATGACAACGTGCATCCGCAGAACACAATGCAGCTGCTGACGGCGCTCACGAACGCGGGTCGCGATGCCGACCTGCGCATTTATCCGCCGGGCCGGCACGGAGCCGCGTACAATGGAATGAGCGCGAGGCTCATTAGGCAGGTGACGGACTCTTACCTTGCGCGCTACCTCAAGACTGAAAACCCCCCGACTCTGAGTCCGGCCCGCTAGCTCTGTGAGTTCCACGCTGAACGGCAACTGACGACTACCGGCCGGGGGCCATTGGGGGGTCCGGCTGACGGCTTCGCGCTAGAGCTGACGGCCGCGGGTTGAACGAGAATGAAAAAGAATCGGCCCACTACCGAAAAATCCGGTGGTGGGCCGTTTTGCGATCTCGAAGCGAGACTACTTGCGCGCGTCCTTCCGAATGTCGCGCACATCTCCGCGTCTGTCCTTGCGATCCTGACGAAGATCCTTGCGATCGGACTTCAGCTCCTTGGCATCCTGTTTGGCTTCCTTCTTGTCGCCCGCCTTGAGATCCGCCTTCACCTCTTTGCGGTCGGCGGCGACTTCCTTGCGATCCGAGCGAATATCACGAGTGTCGGCACGAACTTCCTTGCAATCCGCGGTTGCCTTTGGGTGGTTCCTGCACCACGTGACGAGCTGTGCCCTCGTCATGTGCGGGGGCGCTTTCAGCGCGGCCTGAGCGGACTGTGCCGACGCGTGTGAGCTGACTGCCAGAACCAGAGCGGCCGTGAACGCCGCAAGCTTCGCATTCGACATCTGTTGTCTCCTTCCTCTCTCGAGGATCTGTTTTTCGGGTGGGCGCATTCGCGCACCGTTCAGCTTGAGAGACGCGTCACCGGGCCGGACGTTAACAGCTGAGATTGCATGCGAAGGTTGCGGTATCCGTTCGGGTTACCGGAAGGTCACATCCTGGAAAAGGAATTCACTCGCGGTCGGGCAGCACGTGATAGTCGGCGTCGACAGGCTTTTGTCCGCGCGGCCAGTCGCGCACCTTCGCCGGAAAATCGGGGCGGGAACGTGTGTTGATGTACGTCGCGACGTCGAACGCCTGCTGCGGGGTGAGACGTTGCGCGCGATCGATCGGCATGAGCGCGTAAATGAACGATGCAGCTGTGTTGATTCTCGCCATTCCTGCGCCGACGTTATACGAGCGGGGTCCCCACACCGGGGGTGCGAGCGCGGTGCCCTGACCTTTCGCTCCGTGACACCGCACGCACGTGGTGGTGAAAACACCGGCGCCGCGCCCGGGATCTCCCTTGAGTGGCTGAAGGCGCGGAAAACCCTGTCCATCCATCTCCGCGCCGACCGGTATTCCGCTCGACAGAAATGCGAAATAAGTCACGATGTCACGCATGTCCCCGCCCGCCGGGTTTAGGGCTCGACCGTTCATGCTTCGGCGGAAGCAGTCGTTGATTCTGTCTTCGATCAGATCGACCTTGCCGCTCCTCGCACGATACTGCGGGAATCTCACGTAGCTGCCGACCCACGGCATCGCGTCCCGTCGCAGCCCACCATCGATGTGACAACTCGCGCAGCGCAGCGAATTGCCGACGTTGTGCGGAAGGCTGTCGCGCGTGGCTAGGAGAAGCGCGCGTCCCCTGAGCGCCGATGCCCGGTAGACACTGTCTTTCATCTCGTTCTCCGATGGAACGCGAAAGGGAACGAGACGCCTGGCGGTCTGTTGTTGCGGGGGCGCAAAGGATTGCAGTCGAGCGATCGGTCGCTCGACCGCGCTGAGCAAGAGCGCGCCAATGACAGGAACTACGACGTTGATCCGAGGAACCAGCGTTGCCTCCGCTTGGGCGAGCGGGAAGCGGGATCGCCTCCGGTCGCGGGCACCACGGATTTAGGAGCTTGTGGCGATCAGCGCAAGTCGAATCGTGTGGCTTCTGCGCGCGTCGCTACTTGTGCCATCAGTCTGCCCTGATTGGCGCCTCCACGGCTCCGTCGGTCGTGCCGATCGCTCTCGGTTTCGTGTTTCCGCGAATGGATGTAACGACCTCCTTGACCGCGTCCTCGATTCGGGAGTTGAAAGCCTCGGCGACTCCGGCGATCAGAGCGGCGACGACTGCGTCGAGCGCACCACCGAGCTTGGTGCCCGTGTCCCTGGTCGCATCGGCCGTGACCTTTGCCGCTCTTACATCGGCGCGCGACGCGCTCAAAGCGATTCCTGCGCCGAACGCAACGCCCATGGCGGTCCAGGGATGGTCCTTCACTTTCTGTGTCACATCTACCTTGCGCTCCAGCTCGGCGATCGCGCCCGACATACGCGCCCGAGTCAGTTCGATATCCGCGCGGACTTCGGTCGTAGTCTCACCCATCCTTGTGTCTCCGTAACGTTGACAGTGTCTGCTCGGGTTTGATGTTCTTCGGCGAGAGAAGCGCGGCACCTCGCTTCAGCAGATAGAACGCGACTCCGCCAAGAATTACAGTGAGCACGAAGGCGGCGATCCAGTAATGCCCGTGAAAGAGCGCATCTCCGAGCAGAAGAGCGAAGCCGAACACGAGCATCTGCACAGTCAGCAGTCCCAGCATTGCTGCCGCGACCGTCAAGCCGGTGCCCTTTCCGATATCGCGCGCAATCTGGGCAAACTCGATGCGCGCGAGGTGGACTTCTTCGCGCGCCAGATGCGCTCCGTCTTCCGCCACCGCGCGGAGAAGCTGACCGACTCCGCGATTTGTCTGTGGCGCGCTCGCCATTTTCATGGCTAACGCCGCAGGGCTTTTCCGATCAGATACCCGGCGCCGAGGGCGACGAGAAGCGACCTGGCCGGATGCTCCTTTACCTGCTTCTCGACACCTGACTTGAGCTTGTCGAGATCCGCATCGCGGAGCCACTCGGCGCTCGACTGCATTCCGCTGGCGAGAGTATCAGTAACGGCGGTGATGCTGGAATCATTGGCGACCGTCACGGACGATCCGGGTGTGGCGGCACTCTCGGCACTCGTCGCGAGCCGTTGCTGACGGAGCTTCTCCGCTCCCGCCTCGAGTCCGTCGGCGAGCAGCGAGGGGATAGTTGAAGCCTTCTGCTTGACCGAAGATGCCAGGCTCTTCACACGTCCCGAGACTCCTCCGTCGTCGCGCGTAGTCTGGTCGATTTCCGCGTTCGTGCTGATACCTTCGTTATCGCTTCGTTCCATGGCGCACTCTCCCAACGGTTGTTGAGCCGCTCCAAGCGGCGGCTACGAGATTTACATGCATGAGCCGCGCCGGTGGAACGAGCCCTTTCCGTCTCGTCCACCGGACGAATTCACGGTGAAAACGCAGGAGCCGGGTCGATCCAGCCCTCCCGGACTATGAGCGGCTCGCGTGCTGACTGATCGCGTGTATGTCCGATAGACGACGCTTGAGCGCGCGTTGGCTCTGGTCGATGGTGACGAGCTGGAACCTGATGCTCTCGCCCGGCCGACGCTGGGCCAGGATTGGAAGATCTGCCTCGCTGACGACGGCGATCTTGGGATAGCCGCCAATGGTGGGCGCGTCGGCCATTAACGCGATGGGCAGTCCGTCGCCCGGTACCTGGATCGCACCGGGGCAGCCAGCTTCGGAGGGAAGCGTGCCGAGGGAGTTTGCGAGTGGCGGCCCCTCGAGTTTGTAGCCGGATCGGTCCGATGCGCTCGAGATTCTGTATTCGCTTTCGGTCAGGGTGCGGATGGCTGATTCATCGAACAGGTCTTCCTGCGTTCCCGGAGTC
>DASWGL010000425.1:0-3340 GCA_036393735.1 Gemmatimonadaceae bacterium
CGCACGTCGCGGGCAGCAGCACGCGCCATCCGAAATATCCGCCGCAGAGGAAGAAGACCGTGGCCATCAGGATGAACGGCACCGCCAGACGCCGCTCCTTCCGGTAGAGGCCGGGCGAGATGAAGAGCCAGAGCTGCAACAGGATGATCGGCGAGGCCACGAAGATGCCGGCGAAGAACGCCATCTTCATGTAGAGGAAGAACGGTGCGATCAGCCGCGTGTAGGCGAGCTTGTCTCCGGGCGGAAGGGCGCTCGTCAGCGGTTCCTGCAACAACGCGTAGAGCCGGTCCGCGTAGTTCCAGCAGACGAGGAAGCCCACCCCGACCGCTGCGAACGAGATCAGCAGCCGCTTCCGCAGCTCCTCGAGATGATCGAGGAACGACATCTTCGGGAGCTCGCGCTCGCGGTCGTCATCGACGCTGGCGTCGAAGGCAGCAGTCGTATTGGTGGAATCCATCGGCTATTTGGCGGGCTGCGTGTAGTCGGTCTTCTCGGGCGGAGGCGCGATCGGAGCGGCTGGCTCAGCTCTTGATACCGTCTCGCTTGGTGCGATCGCGGATGTCACAATCGTTTTCGTCTCCTCGAGGTGGACCTCGCGCTCGATCGTATTCTTCAGATCATCAGTGGCTTTTTTGAACTCGCCCAGGGCTTTTCCCAGCGTGCGGCCGATCTCCGGGAGCTTTCGGGGGCCGAAAACGATCAGGGCGACAGCGAAGATGAGCAGAAGCTCCGGAAGGCCTAGTGAACCGAACATGCGTTTGCGCCTCTTTCCCAACCGCTGCCGCCGGGCCTGCGACGCGACGTGACGTGTGGGTGAACAGGGTCACCCGGCTGAATACTCCCCTTTATAATGCTGTTCGAGTGGTCGAGAACTTATGACTAAACTGGTCAAAACACACAAGTGGACTTTCTCGCTGACGCTGCTGGTGGCGATCGCCGCGGCGACGCTGTTTGGTGGATTCTACGGCAATCGCCTGTTCGGCTCGCCGATGCAGAACGATCTGCAGAAGCGGCTCAAGGAGTACACCGACCTCCTCGGCGCCGTCACGACCTATTCGGCCGAGGACGTGGGAGCCGACAAGTTCGTGTACTCGTCGATCGACGGGATGCTGCGGACTCTCGACCCGCACACCTCGTTCCTCGAGCCGAAAGAATACTCGGACATGCAGGACCGGCAGAAGGGAAGCTTCTACGGCCTCGGCATCCTCGTGACCAAGCGGAACGATCAGGTCACCGTGATCACCCCGCTGGAAGGCACCCCGGCCGCACGGCTCGGGATCCGCGCCGGCGACGTCATCTCCGAAGTCGAAGGCACCCCTACCGATGAGCTTCCGCTCGACGACGTCGTCAAGCGTCTGAAGGGACCGAAGGGCACGACCGTTCACATCAAGATCATGCGCGTGGGCATCAAGGAGCCGATCCCCCTCACGATCGTCCGCGCCGCGATTCCGACGAATTCGATCTCGAACACCCTGATGATTCGTCCGGGCGTCGGCTACATCCGCATCAAGGACTTCACTTCGACCACCGTACGCGAGCTCGATGAGGCCGTGGACAAGCTGAAGGATCAGGGCATGCAGAAGCTCGTGCTCGACCTCCGGCAGAATCCTGGCGGTCTTCTCGACGCGGCCGTCGGCGTCGCCGATCACTTCCTCGACAAGGGGCAGATGATCGTCTACACGAAGGGCCGCACGCCGGATTCGGCGCAGGATTACGTCGCACCGGGGAAACATCAGAAGCTCGATGTTCCGCTCGTCGTCCTCGTCAACCGCGGCAGCGCCTCCGCCTCGGAGATCGTGGCCGGAGCGATTCAGGATCACGATCGCGGTCTCGTCGTCGGCGAGACGAGCTGGGGCAAGGGACTCGTGCAGAGCGTCTACACGCTGCAGTACGGCGCCGGACTCGCCCTCACCACGTCGAAGTACTACACGCCGGCCGGCCGCAACATCCAGCGTGACTACAGCTCGTTCTACGACTACTACGTCGTCGGCGATACCGAAGAGGGCAACACTGAGCACGAAGTGCCGCTGGCGGATCGCAAGCAGTTCAAGACGGACACGGGCCGCCTGGTCTACGGCGGCGGCGGAATCACACCGGACATCTTCGTGAAGCCGCCACAGTATTCGCGCACCACGCAGCTCCTGGAAGTGCGGAGCGCGATTTTCAATTACGCCGTCGACTACGCGGCGAAGCATCCGGACCTGACGAAGGATCTCATTATCACTCCCTCGATCATCGAGGAGTTCTCGCACTACGCCGCGGGGAAGGACATCGCATCGCTCGAGGATATCCGCCAGACCATGCTGAAGACGGACGATCGCAAGTACATCGAGCGGGCATTGAAGGCGGAGATCGTCGCCGCGAAGTACGGATTTGACGCGTCGTATCCGTTCCGGCTGCAAGGTGACACGCAGGTCGAGAAGGCACTCGACGTGTTCCCGCAGGCGCAGAAGCTCGCAGCGATGGCGGCGGATGCCCGCGCGCACACGGACGGGACGCCGGCAGACGCAGGAACGCGTGCCGCGCAGGCGCTGCCCAACGGCGGCCGGTAGCGCAGCTCGAGCTAGCAGGAAGCAGCTTGCAGGAGAACGCCGCCGCGAGGCGGCGTTCTCGTTTTGCAACTGCGGGCGACCTCTTCGTGTGGCCTGGTATTCGCTCTCCTGCTGCCTGCCAGCTTCCGTCCGATTGACGCGCGCCCCTCGTCGCGTTAACGTGTCGCCGCTTTTTCGACGGAGAACCCATCGCAATGCCAGAGCTCGGACGGAAGTACACCTGCTACAGTTGCCACACCAAATTTTACGATCTGGGAAAAGCGACACCCATCTGCCCGAAGTGCGGCGCCGACCAGCGTGACGCGGAAGAAGCACCCGTCACGACGAGCTCGCGCAGCCGCCGAGCTCCCGTGATCGAGGAGCCACCGGAAGAGCCGGAGTTCGAGGCCGAGCCCGAGGCGGGGCCGCCTCCCGTCGCCGATTCGGAAGACGAAGAAGAGATCATCGCACCGGCCGAACGCGAAGAAGAAGCGGAAGAGGAAGAGGAAGAAGAGGAGTACTGAGCGCGGAGTGGATCTCAGCGGCGGAGATCTGAGATCTGAGATCTAATAGGCGGAACGGAGAGCGAATGGGAAGAATCGGGTTACTCGGCTGCGGAATCCTGATCCTCGTAGTGATCGTCGTCGGCGCATGGTTCATCGGTGTGCGCAACAACCTCGTCGGCCTCGATCAGGCCAGGCTGGCGCAGTGGGCGCAGGTGGAGAACGACTACCAGCGCCGCTACGACCTCATTCCCAATCTCGTCCGCACGGTGCAGGGTGCGGCGAACTTCGAGAAGTCGACGCTCG
>DASWGL010000426.1:0-5361 GCA_036393735.1 Gemmatimonadaceae bacterium
GCGCTGTTGCTGCGCCCGCAGGGCTCGCTCATTCAAGCGACGGTGATTCCGCGTGGTTGCCCGATGAAAACGGCCGGGATCGTGCGCATCGCGGACGCCGACATGCGTGAGATCGTTCTCCTCGCTCAGGATAATGCGGACCTCCTCGTCGGCGTGCGCTCAGGCGCTGAGGTGCTGAGGCTTCGTCCCATGCGCTATCGCCTGCGCCACGTCTTCGGTCCGGGGTCGACTTGCGCGCTGGTCGCCGACACGATTCTGATCCAGGCGCGATACACCCGAACCGCTGTTTTCGTGCGAGCCGTGGCGCGCGGAAGAACCGCCGAGGAGACGATCGCGCCAAGTGTGTCGCAGGGATGGCGACTGTTCCTCCCGATGCAGACTTACATTGACTCCGGAGCGCAAGGCGCGGCCCTCACGGCGATGTGGCTATTTATCCTGATGATGCCCGCTGGATACTGCGCGTTGTTCGCCGCACGCAGCTTCCGGCTCGGGAACGTTCCTGTGAACGCGACGGCAGTGGTGTTCGTCTTAGCGGTCCTGATAATCGCCTTTGTCGGAGTGCCCGGGCTGTTCGGGCTTCCTCCCGCACGTGCCTGGGAATGGATCGCCGCTATTGGTGGAGCAGCCGTGGGAGCAACGGGAGCAATACTGGCGCAGTCTCACTTTCAGTGAGGCGAGATCGCTCACACGTCCTCACCCATCATCGTTATCCAAGCGCAATACAGCTGAGCCGGCTCGCATTTGGCGGCAAAGAGATGTTTGGATGCGATACGGTGTAGGTCGGTTACCACAGAATGGGGTAGCTTCGCGACAAGGAATTCCGGTCGCGCACACAATCCGGCCCAGTGCTGTTGGTAAGCCACTGTGCGAACGTGACTTATGCACGGCACGCGAGAACGCACACCGGGAATGGAAGATGCTTTGACGCCCCCGCAGAGCAGAGCCATTCGTGGTCCGCTTTGGCAGCAGCCGCAACGGTTGAAAGCAGCTGCGTCGTTCGGATCCTGCGGGCCCATCTTCCACGGTGAACACGTGATTTCCGCACACTACCGACGTCTTCGCCAACAGCTGCTCGCAGAACCCCGGACATGGCTTGTTACGGGAGTTGCCGGCTTCATTGGGTCGAATCTGGCGGAAGATCTGCTCCTGCTTGGCCAGACGGTGATAGGTCTGGACGACTTTTCAACCGGATATCGGGCCAACCTCGACGACGTCCTCACACGGCCTCTGGCCGGTAAGGCCCACTTCCGAATGATCGAGGGCGACATTCGAAATCTCGAGACCTGCCGGACTGCCTGTGAGGGAGCGGACTACGTCCTTCATCACGCGGCGCTTGGTTCCGTTCCGTGGTCGATGGATGATCCGCTCCGCACAAATGCGGTCAATGTCGGCGGTTTTGTAAATATGCTGGTCGCGGCAAAGGACGCGGGCGTCAAGCGCTTCGTCTATGCCTCTTCGAGCGCGGTGTATGGAGATACTCCAGACTATCCTCAAATCGAGGAGAGGTTGGGTCGCCCTTTGTCGCCGTACGCCGCGAGCAAGACGACAAACGAAACGTATGCCGTTGCGTTCCAAATGAGCTACGGACTCCAGTCGGTCGGCCTACGCTACTTCAACGTGTTCGGGCGACGTCAGGATCCTGCCGGCGCCTATGCGGCGGTAATCCCGCGCTGGATCGCGAGCCTGCTGAGGGGCGAGCGTTGCCGAATCTTCGGTGACGGAGAAACAACTCGGGACTTTTGCTATGCCGCCAACGTCGTTCAAGCCAACCTGCTGGCGGCAACGGTTGAAGATATCAACGCAACTGGTCAGGCGTACAACATCGCATGTGCCGAATCGGTAACGCTCAATCATCTCTTTCAAATGATGCGCGCGCGCGTGGCGCTTACAGACCCGGTATTCTCTTTCGCGCTCCCTCAGTACGACCCCTTCCGTCCGGGGGACATTCGATTCTCATGCGCCTCGATCGAGAAGGCGCGGCAGTTGCTTTCCTTTTCACCCACACACACTGTCGCTCAGGGACTGGAAGAAGCCCTGGACTGGTATGTGGAGCGAGCGCGGACAACCGTGGGTCGCACGGTTGCCGCGACGCCTCGCCATTCCTCCGGTCCAGTTGTCAATTCTCCGCATCACGCCGGAACGCCTCTCACCCTGGCGACGTCATGACCGAGGCGACTCTGCGACGCCCAGTAGCTCTGATTGGATGCAACGACGAATGGATGTGCCGCTCGCTGGAGAGCGTTTTCGCAGAGAAGGGATACGACGTCACGCGTACCGGATCGGGTAAGCAGGCACTCAAGCTGGCCCGACGGGGCGGCTACGATGTGTTGATGCTGGACGAGCAGCTGTACGAGTTGACTGGAGTAGATGTCTGCCTTGCATTGCGGGACGACCCGCTCTTCGACCACGCCGTTCCAATCGTGATAATCTCCTCCTCACATCGGACGCTGCCTGGCAGAATGGCTGCATACGCGGCTGGCGCATGGGAGTACTGTCACCTTCCTCTCGACGCGGATGCACTTTTTCTGAAGCTCGGAACCTTCCTTCGCGCGCGCCATGAGCTCGCGGCGTCGCAAGTGAAGTCACTGATGGATCCCGCGAGCGGCCTCTACACACAGTTCGGTTTGAATCAAGTGGCGGAGCAGGTAGAGGCGCGGGCGCTGCGCAACCACGAGGCGGTTGCGTGTGTCGCGTTCTCTTCGCAGCCGACCGATCTCGAACCCGGTCAGGGTCGTCGCGGTGAGGACATGGACTCGTTCGCCGACGTCGTGCATCTGTTGCGTGAACAGGCGAGAAAATCGGACGTGGTCGCAAAGACCGGCGACTCTCAACTCGCGATTCTTGCCCCCGACACAGACGCCGCCGGCGCCCGGCTGCTTGTCGCGCGCCTCCAGCGCGAGATCGACACGGCGTCGAAGCGCACAGCCCACCCCGGGTCGTTCCGCTTGCGGGCCGGTTATTGCGCGGTGTCGGATCTCTCCGCCGCAAACATCGATATAACGGAGATGGTTCACCGCGCCAAAAGCGCTCTAGCCCATGTTCCGACGAGCGGACTCGGCGAAGCAGTCTTGAGTTTCGATGATCTCCCTTTGTCCTGAGCGGCCGCCCCCTCATTGATCCCGGACCGGGGTCCGGGTCGATCAAACGGCCCTTTCCCAATGCCGACAAGGGGCCTATAAACGTCACGCTTTTGCTACAGGTGTACGCCGCTATTGACGTTGTCGGTACTTCCCCCCAACTTGGGCGTCCGCGAGTGGGTCAATCGGGGGATGAGAGGCGCATGGCGCAGATGGACCCAGCTGCAACAAAGTCGGCATCATCGGCGGATAGCTACCATGACTATTCGCCCTTTTCGTCGCCGCCAAGCACTGGCGGAGGCGCTCGAGCAAACAACGTCGCTCCCCCTCAATCGGCCCCGCTCTACTCCACGACTGTGAGCTCTCTCGTCCGGGCACTCGAGCTGGCTGCAGACCGCACAGCGACGACCATCGCTCACGGCACGAAGCAGACACGTCGCGAAGTTCGCGAACGGCTGAACGAAGTAGTCAACTGGTTGATCACGAGTCTGCGCCATAAGACGCAGAGCGCCGTTCCGGTTCCTCCGGTAATTGCCCGAGAATACGTTTCGACGCTGAAGGTGAATTTTCTCAGCGAGTTGGCGGCGACGCCGGACCTGAACGCCGGCGAAGTCGTGAGCACGCTGATCAAGCTCGATGAGGCGGAAGACGCATGGAGGCGCACGGACCGCGGCAAGTTCATCTCTCGCCTCACTGGTGCCGATTGCGCGGACGCGGTAGTGGCAATCGCTCACGATATTCGCTCTCCGCTGTGTTCGATCCTCCTTCTCGTCGATGCGCTGCGCCGCGCCGAGAAAGTGTCGCCCAACCCGATCAGAGAGCGGCAGCTCGGACTCATTTATGGGGCGGCATTCGGCCTGAGCACGACCGTTTCAAATCTCATCGGCGCAGCACGGGGCGACGGTCTGGTTCAAGGCCAGCCAATGCCCTTCTCCGTGGGCGAGACAATGCACTCCGTGAGCGCAATCGTGCAGCCGATGTGTGAAGAGAAAGGCATTCCTCTCGGAATTGAGTTCCCCGAGAACGACGCCCGAATCGGACACGGGTCCGCCATCCAGCAGGCGCTACTGAATCTCGCGTCGAATGCCCTGCGCTATACGGACGCGGGATCGGTCGCAATGGGTTGCTCCGAGGTTTCTGCCGATCGGGTCGAGTTCTGGGTCGAGGATACCGGACCCGGCATCCCCGATGAAGTGCTCGAGAGACTGTGCTATGGTTTCCCGCCGGAAGGCGTGAAGCTTCGGTTCTCGAGCGCCGGTCTTGGGCTCGCGATCGTGCGCACCCTGGTCGAAGCCATGGGTAGCACCCTGCAGGTCGACACTGGCAGCGAAGGGACGCGCTTCTCGTTCGTCCTCTCTCTACCAGTGATGCAGTAAGTGCATACCTAACAAGCACTTAGCGCTTTCCACCGCCCCTCGAGCCATTCGCCAAACGCACGTCCCCAGGTAACGCGGCGGCCTCTAAATCGTCTCCAAAATAGAGCCCACGCTCAGCCTGTACGCGGCCAATGTCCGGACAGGTTAGCACCTCCGAAAACCGGCAAACCCACCGAAAGGTGGCGACGCAAAGCCACGAGGCTAAAGCGCTGCGAAGCGCCAAGCTGGTCGGGCTACCGAAGAGGAGCCTCGATGGAACTGTCCCGGGAACGTCCGCCGCTTGCCCTGATTGCCTGCAGCGACGATTGGATGAGCAGGGCCTTGGAGAGCGTCTTTCAGCAGCACGGCTACGTCGTCGCGCATACGCGCTCGGGCGTGCAAACCCTGGAGCTGGCACGTCTCGCCAATCACGATCTCCTGGTGCTCGACGAATCCCTCAGCGATGTGAGAGCGATCGACGTCTGCCGCGCCATTCGGGAGGGCACCCAGTTCGATCACTCGGTGCCCGTGGTGATAACATCCCCCACGCCAGTCGACCCTCATGCGCGCATCGCGGCGTTCAACGCGGGCGCATGGGAATACTGCAGTCATCCGGTCGATCTCGAACCGATTTTCATCAAGCTCGAGACATTCCTTCATGCGCGCAGCGAGCTCGTCGTGGCCCGCACTGAGGACTTCGTCAATTCCACAACCGGCCTCTACACGTCATTCGGACTCCGCCAGCTCGCGGGAAAGCTCGGCGCGCGCGCGCTCAGAAAACACGAGCCATTTGCCTGCGTAGCGTTCGCGCCGCAGGTGCATGATCGCGAGATAGGATCGAGCATGTTGTGGAAAGAGAGTCTCGTCGGCTTCGCCGACGTCGCCCACGTGTTTCGCGAGCAGAGTCGCCAGTCTGACGTCGTCGGTCA
>DASWGL010000427.1:0-9267 GCA_036393735.1 Gemmatimonadaceae bacterium
CAGTGCGCTCCAGCTCCAGTCGGTGCGCGCAACGCCAGCCATCTGGCCAATGTCACTGAACGTTCCGTTGCCGTTGTTCAGCTGCAGCATGTTGCGCATCAGCTGATAATGGAATCCGTTCTTCACCTTCGCCTGGTAGGCGTCCCATCCCTCGAAAGACGAGGTTGTTCGCAGCCGGTACTCGTCCGCCGGCAGCATGTCGGTCGTGTAGACATCCGGCCAGCCATCGTTGTTGATGTCGGCGATGTCGAGGCCCATTGAGAAGTAGGAGAGGTAGGGCATCTCCCTGTCGAGCCGCTCGTCGAACGTTCCGTCGTGGTTGTTGATGTACAGGTAATCGCGTTCGAAGAAATCGTTCGAGACGTAGATGTCCGGCCAGCCGTCGCGATTGACGTCGCTCACTACGACGCCGAGCCCAAACGCGATCTCGCTGCCGTAGATGCCGGCTTTCGCGCTGACGTCGGTGAAGTGTCCGTTGCCGTCGTTGTGGAACAGCTTTTGTCCGCCGAGCTTGTCTCGAACGTTGCGGATGTTGCGGATGCCGAAGCTGTTGGCCGGGCGGTAGGAGTTGTTGACCAGGAACATGTCGAGGTAGCCGTCGCGATCGTAGTCGAAGAACGTCGCCTGGGTCGAGGGCCCCTCGTCTGCGAGCCCGTATTGCTCCGCCTCTTCCTTGAACGTCGGCACGCCGTTCTTGTCGAGGCCCTGATTGATGTACAGCTCGTTCGCGCGGCGCTTCCCGGGGACGTTTCCTGCATAGCAGACGTAGATGTCCAGCAGGCCGTCGCCGTTTACATCTGCGAAGGTGACGCCCGTTGCCCAGAGTCCCCTGCCGCCGACACCCGCTTCATCGGTGATGTCCTGAAACTGGAAGTGGCCCTTGTTCAGGTAGAGCTTGTTCCCATGCTGGTTGGAGGTGAGCATCACCTCGGGAAGGCCATCTCCATTCAGGTCGCCGACCGCGACCCCGCCGCCATTATAGAAATTGCGGTAGGTGAAGACGTTCGTCTCCGGCGTGAAGTCGACGCGATTTTCGAAGCGCACGCCAGTGTAGCTGGAGGGAAGCAGCGTGAAGAGGCGACCGTCTACCGGTGGGGCAGCGGTTCGACCGCTGGCGACTTTCTGCTGTTGTTCGTTGCCGGTGCATGCCGTAGCGAGATAGAACACGGGAAGAAAATAGCAGAGCCTCAGCCTCAAGGCCGAATTCATGAAATGTTGACCACCTTTGCGCATCATGGCCTGCTCCCCGAAGAGAGCAGGCCATGATGAAAAGAGAAAAGTTCGACTGCCGGAACTAGTATCCCGGGTTCTGCTTCAGCTGGGGATTGGTTTCGATCTGAGTCTGCGGAATCGGCATCAGGACTTTGTACGGAAGGTTAGTTGTCTTCGCGTACCAGGTTCCCGAGGTGAACTGGTTCGCCCTGACCAGATCCTGCCGCCTCTTGCCTTCCCATGTGAACTCAAACAGACGCTCGTTCAGGATTGCAGCGCGCACCTGTGCCTGCGTCACCGCAGTGGTCGGCTTGGGCGGTGAGAATACGCGGTTACGGACCAGGTTGAGGTCCACGATGGCCGCCGCCGTGTTCCCAAGCTCGTTTTGCGCCTCCGCTCTGATCAGATACATCTCGGCGAGGCGGAAGAAAGCATAGTCGTTGCCATTGTCCTGCTGAACGTGATTGGGGTCGACCGGCCATTTGTCGATTCGTACACCTTGGCCTTCGGTTGCGGCCGTTACATCCGGAATGTTCGGGTCGAACACCAGCGGATTGCCCTGGCGATCCTTTGCCGGCAGACCGGTAACGAGGTTCACCTGCGGTCCGGCGAGGAAGATCTGCTTTCGTTGGTCGGCTGGATCAAAGGCAGCATATGTGTCAGCCAGCGTAGAGAAGCCGTTCCATGGTGCAGGACTGTCGTACTGATTGTAGTGAAGTGTCCGCATCAGGAAGTTTAGTCCCAAACCACTCTGGTTCAGGTACTTAATGGCAAAGATGATTTCGGGCGATTTGTAATTGTCCGCGGTAAAGTTCGACCGCCACCCGCAACCCGGGGTGGGGGTACAAGCCGCCGAGGCATCCGTTGCAAGGCTATAGATACCGGAGTTGATCACCAGGTTTGCCTGGGTGACCGCGTCCTGCCAACGCGCCGCGCCCGGCGCCAGGCCCGTCGCACTCACAGTGCCGGTGAATACCTGCGCGTTGAGATACAGGCTGGCAAGTATCGCGTCGACTGCGCCCTTGGTGACGCGGCCATTCATGTTGGCCGGCCACGTTGTCGGCAGGTCCGGGCGTGCAGCCTTGAGCTCGTTCTCGATGAAGCGGAAGACAGAGTCGCGCGCAGCTTGCGGGCGAGCCTCGATCGAAACATCGGTGACAACCGGAACGCCGCCGAACAAGTCCATCAGCAGGAAGTAGTACCAGGCTCGCAGCACCCGCAGCTCCGCCGTGACGGTCGCCTTGTTGTTAAAGTTTGTGTTAGCAATTCCATTCAGCACGACGTTTGCGCGGGCAACACCCTGGAACATGTTCACCCACGCGGAGTTGATGTTGTCGAGCCCAGCGGGACTGGTCGGAGTGAACGTCTGACGGTGGATGTCGAGCCACTTTCCGTTGTCGTACCAGTCCTGTCCGCGGGTTGGGACGATCAGCTCGTCGGTGCTGACTTCCGAGGTGTTGTAGTACTCGTCGTCGGTAGATCTCAGCTGCGCGTATACCGAGGCGAGGCCGCTAATGACTTCGCCTTCGTTCCGGTAGAAGTTCTCCGGAGTGATGGCGCTTTGCGGCACCTCGGTAAGGTCCGTGCACGCCGGAAAGAGGACGAGCAGAGCGAACGCCGCGGCGGCCGCTCCGAATTTCTTGTTCATGATTGTGCTCCTAGAAAGCGACACGGAGACCTCCCGTCCACGTACGCGGACGCGGGTAGTGGAGGTAATCGATGCCGCGGGGTGCAATCCCGGGCAACTGGGAATGGACTTCAGGATCGTATCCTGTGTACGGTGTCCAGAGAACCAGGTTGTCACCCGATAGGTAGACGCGTGAGCCTCTGGCGATGCCGGTAAATCCTGGCATGTCGAACGTGTAGCCGATCGTGATGTTCGCCAACCTGGTGAACGATCCATCTTCGATCCAGCGCGAGGAATAGATCGCTGGCTCGTGAATGCCCGTCGGATCGTTGAGGGCAGCCGCCAGGAAATTCTTGTCCTGGAGCGCGTTACCCTTGGTTGAGTACACCAACGCCGTGTTGTTGAAGACCTTTTGGCCCGCGACCCGGTTGATCAGCGCGCTGAAGTCGAACGCTTTCCAGGTGCCGTTGGTGTGGAGGCCAAGACTGTACTTGGGAGTGGCGTTGCCGAGGATGACGTAGTCGTCGCCTTGCGGAGAGATGGTCGTGCCGTTCAGCAGACGACTGGTCTCGTTTCCGTTCGCATCACGGGTGACGGTGTATTTATTGAACATCTGCTGGCCAGTCGCGTTCACACCGGCGAAAATCGGCCCGAAGAACGTACCGAGCGGCTGGCCCGGCATGATGCGCTGGGTGAACTGATTCGATTGTCCCTGACCGCTGGCTAGAGCGTCGGGAATGAAGGTTCTTCCGCCAAGGTCGACGACTTCGTTGTTGTCGTGCGAGAATACGAAGCCGGCTAATACGTTGAGCGCGCTGCGCTGCAGAACCTGACCGTCAAGTGAGAATTCGATGCCTTTGTTGCGGATTCGTCCGATGTTCTCGAGACGATCACCGACGACCGCTGGCTGCGGAACCTGCACAGTGAGCAGCAGGTCGTGGGTGTTCTTGACGTAGTACTCGAGGCTTCCGTTCAGGCGGTTATTCAATATCCCGTAGTCGAGCGCAACGTTCGTCTGAGCGGTCTCTTCCCACTTGAGATCGGGATTGGCGTTCCGCTGGGGCGTCACGCCGGTGACGGCCTGGTCGCCAAATGCGTAGCGCGAGCCACCGTCTGCTCCGAGCAGGATCAGGGATGAATACGGCGGTACGGCCGGATTTCCCTGTCTTCCCCAACCAGCGCGCAGTCTCAGCTCGCTGAGCGGACCAGTGCGCATCCACGGTTCCTGGCTCAGACGCCACGAGCCGGAGATCGCCGGGAAGACTGCCCACTTGTGGTTGGCGCCGAACTGAGACGCACCATCCTTTCTAATCACGTAGGTGAGGAAGTACTTCTCGCTCAATCCCAGATTCGCTCTGGAAAAGAAGGAGACGATGCGGCTGTCGGTTTTGAATGCGTACGGAGGCTCGACAGTATTTCCGCTACCAAGGCTGTTGAACGTGAATGCGTCGGTCACGTAGCTGCGGGTCTGGACGCCGAACCCGTTGACGGTGTTCTGGCTGAACTCGTACCCACCGATGACTTCCAGATCACGCGAGCTCGAAAGGGTCGGGTGGAAGGTGAGAAGGGTCCCCAACTGCTTTGCGGTGTTGTCCTGGCTGGCCCGCTGGGCAAGTCCGTTGAACGCGGCGCCGATCGGGCTATTTCTCGGCCAGTAATTATTTCGCGCGCCTTCCGTCCGGTCGACTCCGATATTCACGCGTGCCGTCAAGCTCGGGAAGATATCGTAATCGACGGACGTGTTGCCGAGTGTGCGGTCCGAGATGCCCTTGTCGAGAATCTGATTGGCGATTGCGACTGGATTGCGCACCGATTGCGCGCCCGGCGCGATCTCGTAATAAGTGGTGACACCAGTAGCTGGATCGGTGACCGTAACCGGATGCGTCGGATTGAAGTTCACCATGTTCACAAAAACACCGCCTTCGAATCCGGTGTTCTCGTTGAACGCGAGGTAGTCGTTGACGACGTGCGACCCGGTCAGGTTCAGAGCGAGACGGAGCCTTCCGTCAATGGCCTGGTGGGTCCCGTTGATGCGGGCCTGATAGCGGCGCAGTCCGTTGGCAACGACGACGCCTTGCTGGTCGAAATAGTTGATCGAAGCGCGGTATGTCGTGTTGGCGGAGCCGCCCGAGAAGGAAAGGTCGTGATTGATCGTCGGGGCGTGCCGCATCAGCTCATTTTCCCAGTTCGTATTCGCGCTTCCCTGGCCAGCAAGAGCGGATGCCGGTAGCACGCCGGCGGCGACCTGGGATGAGATGAAGTCGCGGTACTGCTGGCCGTTCAGAAGATCGAGACGCCTTGGCGCTGTTCCAATGCCGCCCGAGAAGTTGTACTCGATGCTCGGTCCGCCGGTGGTGCCCCTCTTGGTCTCGATCAGAACGACGCCGTTGGCGGCACGCGCACCGTAAATAGCGGTGGCCGCTGCGTCCTTGAGGATCGTAACGGACTGAATGTCCGACGGATTGATCATGTTCAGCGGATTACGCGGAAGCGGCGGGTCACCGCTGACCCCAATGCCGCCGGGCTCAACCTGATCGCCCGAGACCGCGACGCCATCGATCACGTAAAGCGGCTCGTTGCTGGCGCTGATCGAGGTACCGCCGCGTATCAGAATGTGTGCACCCGCGCCCGGCTCACCGTTGTTCTGGGTGACCTGGACGCCGGTCGCGCGACCCTCGAAGAGTTGGGTAACGTTGGTCGGAACGGCGACTCTTGCCTGGTCAGCGTCGACCGTTGAGACCGATCCGGTGATCGCGAGTCGCCGCTGTGTGCCGTAACCGGTGGTTACGACTTCTTCGAGGACGGCGGCTTTGCGGTCAAGAGCGAAGAGTACGCTTACCGATCCGCCGTTGGGGACGACGACCACCTGAATGGGCGCGCCGAACCCGATGCGACGGGCTCGTACTGTCTGCGAGCCGGAGGGGACGCCGCCAATGGTGAAGCTACCGTCGGCTGCGGTGACAGCGCCTCGTCGGGTGCCTTCGACGAAAACGCTGACATCGGCAACGGGCTGCTGCGTCCCGGCGTCAAGGACTCTTCCTGTGATTGTTCCTGTGGGTGGGACCGGGGTTTGTGCACCCAGTCGAGTCGACACTAAAAGGCCGACCACTAGTGCGAGAGTGAGACGACGAACAGCTGCCATACGGAGGTCCTCCACGGGTGGTGAATGGGACTTTGACCGCGCTCAATTTTTTTCGCGTCGTGTTCCGGGCGCGCGAACATCGCCGATGCCTCCGGGTTGCCCGGAATCGGCGGTTCGTCCAGCCTCGGATCAAGACGCGGTGGCCATTAATGCTGTCTGGTGAAGCAAATGTCAAGATTAAGAATCCGAGTCACACTGTCCTTCAAGGAGCCATTGGGGTGGTAACTCGGGTGTAAACTGCAACCGCGAGAAGAGCCAAGCCGTGATTAACTGCAACTTCGAGAAGAGCTGGGTGTGGATTAACTACAACTGCGAGAAGAGTTAGGTGGGGGGATTAACTGCAACTGCGAGAAGAGTCAGGTGGGGGGTGCGAGGTGTTAGGAACGAGGCGGGAGGTAGAAGCGCGACGTGGTACGCGTTACCTCCGACCTCGCACCTAGTACCTCCTACCTCCTACCTGGTTCTTCTCGCAGTTGTAGTTGAGTCTGTTGCGGGCAAAGAGTCCGAGGCGTAGAATGCCGCCAAGGGAGAGAAATGATCATATGAAGCCAATGTTTTTGTCAGTTGTGGAGAATCACGATACGGCTGAGCCGTATGCGACGATGTTCAGGGAGATGCGGGGAGCGGGCATCCCGATTCCGCAGATCCTCCATCTGTTCGCGTTCAAGCCCGAGCGAAACCAGTACCTGTCGCTGTTCACCCAGGGGGTGATGCGCGGCCCATCGCCGCTTCCGCCCTGGCAGCGCGAGCTCATCGCGGCGTTTACGTCGAAGCTCAACCAGTGCCTTTTCTGAATTGGCTCCCACGCCGCGGTCGCGGCGGAGCTGCACGGGGATCGCGCTCTGGTGCAGAGTGTCATGAACGATCTCGACAACGCGCCGATCTCCGATAAGGACCGGACACTTTACGCCTTCATCAGAAAAATGGTTCGCGACTCCACTTCCATTGGGCAGGAAGACGTGGATGTGGCGCGCAAGGCTGGTTGGTCGGATGAGGCGCTCTACGACGCGATAACCGTCTGCTCGCTCTTTCAGTTCTACAACAACTGGATCGATGCGACCGGAGTCGGAGACATGCCGGCTTTTGGCTACGAGATGTCGGGGCACAGGCTGGCGACCCACGGCTATGCGCGGGAGCCACAGTCGGAGAGTCGCTCGGAACCCGGGGGATCGAATGGATCGAAGGGACCGAGCAGATCGACGAGTTCGAAGAGATCGACCGCGTTGAAGTCATCGAGGAAATCGAAGACGGCGAAGAGATCGAATGGATCGAGCGCATCGACGGCATCGACAGCATCGAAGAGATCGAATACATCGAGCGCATCGATGGCATCGATGGCATCGAAAGCATTGAAGAGATCGAGGAGATCGAGGGCGGCGAACGCCTCCAGGCAATCGAAGCGGCCGACGACGGTTAAGGCTTCCCAAGGACTGCGTCGAGAATAAACTCCGGAGGCCAGCCATCGAGTCGCGCTCCATTGGGTAGCTTTCGATTGGGCGCGACCATTTCTTCTCCGGAGTATCCCGCATATGTCTGACGAAACGAAATCGCGTGCGGTCGCGCCGGCGCTCGCGGTGGCGTTCGTCGTAGTCGTTTTAATCGCCGGCTATTTTCTCCTGGGCCGGAGCAAGAACGGAGCGTCGCGCGGAGGATCGGGATTTCAGGAGCGCGCTCAGCAAGCGGGCATCGCGTTTCGAATGAACTTCCTGCCGAGGGAACAGGGCGAGCGGTTCCGCATCAATCTGTATGATCACGGCGCGGGCCTGGCGGTCGGCGACTACGACAACGATGGTCGCGAGGACATTTACTTTCTCAACCAGCACGGGCCGAACGCCCTCTACCGCAATCGCGGGGATGGCACCTTCGAGGACGTCACCGCGAAAGCGGGGGTCGGCCTCGGCGACCGGGTTTCCGTCGGCGCGACGTTCGCCGATTACGACAACGACGGTTGGGCCGACCTCTTCGTGACGAGCACGCGTGGAGGCAACGTGCTGTTCCACAACCGCGGGGACGGCACCTTCGAGGACGTCACCGCGAAGGCGGGGGTGAGCCACGTCGGACACTCGCAGACACCGGTGTTCTTTGACTACGACAACGACGGCTATCTGGATCTGTATCTCACCAACACCGCTCACTGGACCACGGACTCATTTGATTTCGCGGGCGGGAACTACGAGGGCAAAGCCAGCCTGGGAAGCCTGATGACCAGTCCCGTTGAATACAACATTCTCTATCACAACAATGGAGACGGGACCTTTACCGACGTCACCGCCAAGGCTGGCCTTCGAGGCCGCGGGTGGGCGGGTGACGTTGCAGTCTTCGATTACAACGAAGATGGTTTCCTGGATTTGTTCGTGCCGAGCATGTTCGGTCGGGGCCAACTGTACAGGAACAACGGCAACGGCACCTTCACCGATGTCACCGCAGAAACTCTCGGCCCCACTCCGCACGGGGCGATCGGCAGCAAGGTTTTCGACTACGATGGCGACGGACGGCTCGATCTGTTCGTCGTGGACATGCACTCCGACATGTGGATGGGGCTCGATTCACGCCACACTTCTCTCGAATTGGCAACTCAGACACAGCATCGGAGATTTCTATCCCCCGCGGGCCCAACGGTGAACGAAGGAGCCCCGGGCTTTATCGATCACCAACGGCAAGAGTTTGCGATGGAGGGCAAGAATTACGACGAGCTCCTCTTCGGCAACGCTCTTTATCGCAATCTCGGTCAGGGAAAATTCACGGAGACCGCGCTTGCCGCCGGGCTGGAGACATTCTGGCCCTGGGGCATTGCGACCGGCGACTACGACAATGACGGAAACGAAGACGTGTTCATTACGTCGGGGATGGGCTATCCCTTCTATTACTGGCCCAACCAGGTGATGATGAACAACGGCGACGGTACGTTCCGCGACCGAGCCGCCGCCCTTGGCGTCGAGCCACCGACGGGTGGCATCTACCAGGAAAAGAATATCGGGGGTCAGCGCGCTGCGCGGAGCTCGCGGAGTGCCGCGGTTGCCGATTTCGACGGCGACGGGCGGCTCGACATCGTGACCAACAATTTCAACGATCGCCCTTACTTTTTCGGGAATCGTTTTCCGCGCCAGAACTACGTGGAATTTCGACTAACGGGAACAAGGAGCAACCGCGATGCGATCGGCGCCGTGATTCGACTGTGGGTCGGGAACAAGGTGATGGTGCGACAGGTGAGCCCCGCGGGCGGCTACCTCTCCCAATCGAGCCGCACCGTGCATTTCGGACTCGGCGATCGGAGCAACGTCGATAG
>DASWGL010000428.1:0-5520 GCA_036393735.1 Gemmatimonadaceae bacterium
CGGCCACGATGCGTAGAGCGTCGATGTCGAGCCCCGAGTCGGTTTCGTCGAGAATCGCGAGGCGAGGTGAGAGAACTGCCATTTGGAAGATCTCGTTGCGCTTTTTTTCGCCGCCGGAGAATCCCTGATTCACCGACCGGGATAGCAACGATTCGTCCATGTCTACGAGCTTCAGCTTCTCCTGCACCAGATCGAGGAACTCGAGCGGATCCACTTCTTCCTGACCATTCGCTTTGCGGATTTCGTTGTACGCGGAGCGAAGAAAGTAGGCGTTGGAGACGCCGGGAATTTCCACCGGATACTGGAACGCGAGGAAGATCCCGTTCTGCGCGCGGACCTCCGGAGCCATCTCGAGAAGATTCTGCCCATTGTAGCTGACAGTTCCCCTGGTGACCTCGTAGGACGGATTCCCGGCCACCACTTGCGCGAGGGTCGATTTGCCCGAGCCATTCGGGCCCATCACGGCGTGCACCTCTCCCGCATTCACGCGGAGCGTAACGCCTCTGAGTATTTCCCGATCGCCTATTGCGGCGTGCAGATCATTTATTTCGAGCACGAAACCATTGATTAAATGTTGTTTGAATCGCGTACACTGCCTGACTGAAAAGCGTCCAGTTTGCCGTGAAAGGATAGCCCGGCGTCCTGGGACCGGAGCGGAGCCAGGCCCAACCAGCGCGGATCCTGTCGCTGAGATTCCGTCGTGCCATGTTTGCTCAGTCTGCGCGCCTGAGTCTCAACCGACGCTGCCTTCCAGCGTGATGCCGAGGAGCTGCTGCGCTTCTACCGCGAACTCCATCGGCAGCTCCTTGAACACTTCCCGGCAGAAGCCGCTCACGATCATCGACACCGCGTGCTCGGCGCTCACACCTCGCTGCTTGCAGTAGAAGATCTGGTCCTCGCCGATCTTCGACGTGGATGCCTCGTGCTCGAGGGTGGCGGTGTTGTTCTGCACCTCGATATACGGGAACGTGTGCGCTCCGCACTTGTTGCCGATGAGCATCGAATCGCACTGCGTGTAGTTGCGCGCGTTTTCCGCCTTGGGAAGAACGCGAACCAGCCCGCGGTAGCTGTTATTGCCTTCGCCGGCCGAGATCCCCTTCGAGACGATCGTCGACTTCGTGTTCTTTCCGATGTGGATCATCTTCGTGCCGGTGTCCGCCTGCTGCTTTCTGTTGACGACGGCGACCGAGTAGAACTCTCCGACTGAATTGTCCCCTTGAAGGATTACGCTCGGGTACTTCCAGGTGATCGCGGAACCCGTCTCGACCTGGGTCCACGAGATCTTGGAGTTGACGCCAGCCGCCTTACCGCGCTTGGTGACGAAATTGTAGATGCCGCCCTTTCCCTGCGCGTCTCCGGAGTACCAGTTCTGGACCGTCGAGTACTTCACCGTCGCGTTGTCGAGCGCGATCAGCTCGACGACCGCGGCGTGGAGCTGATTCTCGTCGCGCTTGGGCGCCGTGCATCCCTCGAGGTAGCTGACCGATGCGCCTTCATCGGCAATGATCAGTGTGCGCTCGAACTGTCCGGTGTTTTTGCTGTTGATGCGAAAGTACGTCGAAAGCTCCATCGGGCATTTCACACCCTTGGGCACGTAGGCGAACGAGCCGTCGCTGAAGACAGCCGCGTTCAGTGCCGCGAAGAAGTTGTCGCTGTGCGGGACGACGGTGCCGAGGTATTTCTCGACCAGCTCGGGGTGATTTTGAACGGCTTCACCGAAGGAGCAGAAGATGATTCCGTGCTTGGAGAGCTCGGTTCTCATCGTCGTGCCTACTGAAACGCTGTCGAAGATCGCGTCGACCGCGACGCCGGCAAGCATCTTCTGTTCATTCAGCGAGATGCCTAGCTTCTCGTACGTGCGAAGCAGCTCAGGGTCGACTTCGTCGAGGCTCTGAAGCGGTTTCACACTCTTGGGCGCTGAATAGTAGACGAGGGAGTTGTAGTCGATCGGGGGGTACCGGACGTTGCCCCAGTGCGGCTCTTTCATCGTGAGCCAGCGCCGGTACGCCTTGAGGCGCCACTCCAGCATGAACTCCGGCTCGTTCTTTTTTGCCGAGATCGTGCGGATGATGTCCTCGTTGAGGCCGGCCGGCACGGTGTCCGTCTCGACGTCCGTGACGAACCCGTAAGCGTATTCGCGGTTGACCAGTGCCTCGATTCCCGAACTCATTCCAACTCCTTGGCGTTTCTATACTTCCCGGGGTAGATTCAATCTAAAGCAATTCTGTCGGGATAGTCAAGCGAACGGTTGTCTTTCTATCCCATTGTCTCGTCAGCACTTACGCAGCCAGAGAATGTGCGGAGCCCGCCCAATTTCATACATTAGAGGACCCGAGTGACCGTGGCGAAACGCCTCGAATGACCGGCGCATCGAGCCCCGTTTTCGATTCGCCGGCCGGAAGTCCGGAGTTCGAACCGGTGGCATCGGTGAGTGAGCTGACCGAGGGGACGGTTCTGCAACGGGTGCGCCCAAGCGGTGATGCGGTTTGTCTTGTCCGCTTCAAAGGCGAGATCTCCGCGTTGAGCGATATCTGCACCCACCAGCACTTTTCGATGTCGCTGGGCGACCTGCTCGAGGACGGGACGCTCCAGTGCGCATGGCATGGAGCGCAGTACGATTGCAGGTCGGGCGAAGTGAAGCAGGTGCCGGCCACGGCTCCGCTGCCGGTGTTTCAGGTGCGGCTAGAGGGCGACACGATTCTGGTTGGACCACGCTGCGAACGAATCGATGGGAAGTACGAAACGTCGACGGTGCGCATTCCATGAAGCTTCGCCCCGATTCAGAGTTTTCCGCGAATTTGAAGGTTCGCCCGGATTTTCCGCTGCTGGCAAACAATCCGGGCCTCCACTACCTCGACTCGGCCGCGACGTCGCAGAAGCCCAGAGTCGTTCTCGATGCGCTGCGCGATTTCTACGAGACGGCAAACGCGAATCCGCATCGCGGGGCGTACGCGCTTTCCGTGCGGGCAACCGAGCTCTATCACCAGTCGCGCGTTCGGACTGCGCGATTTCTTGGCGTTCGTGATTCCGACTGTCTCATCTTCACGCGTGGCACGACTGAAGGCCTGAATCTCGTCGCCGGCTCGTGGGGAATGGCGAATGTCGCAAGCGGTGACGAGATCGTTGTTACAGCGATGGATCACCACGCGAATTTCGTCCCGTGGCAGGTGCTGGCGATGAGAAAGGGCGCGAAGTTCAGAGTCTGTGAACTCACTCCTGATGGAAAAATCGATCTTGATTTCTTCAGCGGACTGCTGAACAAGCGCACGAAAGTCATCGCCTTTAGTCATGTGTCAAACGCACTAGGAACGATTAATCCGGTCCCGGAGATTGTGCGGCTGGCGCGTGAGAAGACCGATGCGATTCTCGTCTGCGATGGCGCGCAGAGCGCTCCGCACTTCCCCGTCTCGTTCGATTCGCTCGGCGTGGATTTCTACGCCTTCAGCGGCCACAAGATGCTGGGGCCGATGGGAATCGGCGGATTGATCGGCAATCGCGAGATGCTCGAGGAGATGCCGCCGTATCAGACGGGCGGTGACATGATCGAGTTCGTGCACGATGATCGGACAACGTGGAACGTGCTGCCGCACAAATTCGAGGCGGGAACACCGAATGCGGCCAACGCAGTCGGACTCGCTGCCGCGGTCGAATATCTCGACGAGATTGGCATGGACCGGGTGCGCTCACACGAGAGAGCGCTCATGTCTGCGGCGCAAGAGCGGCTGGCGGCGATCGAAGGTCTTCACATCTATGGCCCTCCCGCCAGCGAGCGAAGTGGTGTCCTGAGCTTCACGCTCGGTGAGGTGCATCCGCACGATCTTGCCACGATTCTAGACGGTGAAGGGGTTTGCATCCGTGCGGGGCATCACTGCGCGCAGCCGCTGATGCGCAGGCTTGATGTGCCGGCGACCGCGCGGGCGTCGTTCTATGTGTACAACGACGAGAGCGACATCGATGCGCTTGTCGCGGGGATCCTGAAGGCGAGGGAGATCTTCGGATATGCGCCGGTCTAGCCGACTCGGCAGGACTGGGAGGCGCCATGTCTCAGCCTAGGAGCTCGGCCGAGATCGGCGCGCTATATCAGGAGATGATTCTCGATCATTATCGGCGACCGCGGAACAAGGGAACGCTCGAGAAAGCGGACGCGAATGTGGAGATGAAGAATCCACTCTGCGGCGATGAGATCGGCCTTCAGGTCACGTTCGAGGGCGATTGCTTGTGCGATCTGAAATTTTCGGGGCGGGGCTGCTCGATCTCCCAGGCGTCGGCGTCGATGATGACCCAGGTCGTGAAGGGAAAGAGTACGGGGCAGATCGATGCGATCAGGAAGCAATTCCGGGATTTGATGCTCGGTGATTCCTCCGCCGCCGACGATCCGCAGATGCGCTCCCTCCGCGCGCTCTCCGGTGTGGCGAGATTTCCCGCGCGGGTGAAGTGCGCGCTGCTGGCGTGGAATGCCTTGGAGAGCGCGATGGCCGAGCGATCTTCACAGGGCACTGCGAGGTGAAAGGCGAGTGACGTTGGGGCCAAGCTCTCACGCTGGTCGGCGCTGAAGCCTTGTGCGCCGAGGTGTCGCGTGGGGACTTGTGATCGGATTCGTGCCAGTCAGCGTCTTTTCTGTCGCCTGCCACAAGCATGCACGCGTCGAGAGAGATGCTGACATTAGTCCCGTGATCAAAGACACGGTCCGCGTCGTCCCGCCCATCATTGACACCAGCGTCATCGCGCTCTTCAAGGACACCGCCGTCGCGAGCGTCTTCTCTGCAGAAGGGGAAACCTTTAGGTTGCCCGCGCAACGCCAATCCCTGCGTGCGACGCTGAGAAAGGAACGCGGGTTATGGCAAGCTGGAAAGCCGCGTAACTATAGATTCCTGCTCCGAGTGGGGTGTTTCTGTCCCGGAACCCGCGGTTGGCTATTGATCGAGGTTCGGAGCAGCCAGCCCCTGCGGGCGTGGGACAGGGCTGGCAAATCTGCTGACCTCACAGACTGGAGCACGTTCAGCATCGACGGCCTGTACGACAACCTCGAACGATCAGCCGACATCAACGGCCAGGTCCAGATCGCTTTCGACCCGCATTGGCATGTTCCTAAGTACGTCTATGCCGTCGCGCTGCCGGGCCCGGATATGTGGTCTACTATCGAAGTGCGAGGGTTGCGGCCGATCTGACTCTGAGAGACCTCAGGCGACAACGATCCGACTACAACACGGATTCATTTCCCATCACCGTTAGCTGGCTTGGCTCAATAATCAGAGGTCAATTATGGAACCACAAAAACTAGGATTCGCCTATTCCCTCCTCGCTGGTATTGGAATTCTAACCACGTCTTTTAGCCTGAGCTGGGGAATCTGGAGTGGCTTTCATCCAGTTAGCTATTACATCGATCACCACGCCTTCTTCATTGCCGCTACAGGGATTGGCCTTTTATGTTCGCTCAGTATCAATGTCTCACTCAAGAAAAGAATTGAAGCTCTGGAAAGCGCTGTGAATCGAATGAATGGTGGGAAATGAATTTGTAGC
>DASWGL010000429.1:0-6159 GCA_036393735.1 Gemmatimonadaceae bacterium
GGCTCCGCTATCATGCCCACGGCGTTCAACTTCTGCAGCTGTTGCTCGCTGAAGTCGGGCGGAACGATGAGTTGCTGCGGGAGCTTGGTCCGGATGACCACCATCATCTCGCTGAGAATTCCGAGGCCGATCAGTCCGGCCGCGAGCTTCCACCAGGTGCCCCGGATGTCCGCCAGCTCCGATGGATGCCCGAGATTGAGTAGCATGACCACGAACAGAAACACCACCATGATCGCGCCGGCATAGACCAGCACCTGCATGACGCCGACGAACTGCGCGTCGAGCATCACGTACAACGCGGCGAGGCTGAACATCGTGTTCACCAGCCAGAGTGCCGCCGTCACCGGGCTTTTTCGGGTCACGAACGTCACCGCGGATGCGAGCGCGATGACTCCGAACAGATAGAAGTGAAAAACGTAGAAGAGCGAGTAGTGCGGCTCCATCACTCGCCCTTCGGGTCTTCGGGATCCCACATCTCGCACACCGGGTGCGTCTGATCCATCAAACGCTGCAGGTCGTACACGAAGCCCTCCCTGCTGTACTCGGAGTTCTCATAGTGTCGGCCGACGTGGATCGCCTCCTCCGGGCAGACCTCCTGGCAGTATCCACAGAAGATGCAGCGGAACTCGTCGATCTCGAACACCAATGGATAGCGGTTCCCTTCCTCGTCTTCGCCCGGCACCAGCTTGATGCAGTTCGCCGGACACACGGTCGGGCAAAGTCCGCAGGCGACGCACCGTGCCTTACCGGTCTCCGTCGTCAACATTCGGTGCGTGCCGCGCCAGCGCGGAGAGATCGGAGATTTCTCCTCGGGATATTGCGTCGTGACCCGGCCCTGGACGTCGAACAAATGCTTGACCGTCAGCGCCATTCCTTTGAGAGTGGCGCGAATGTAGCTCACGTCCTCGACCGGCCGCTCGACCACTTTCACCTTGATTGCCATTATCTGCCTGCCTCTGGCGCAACGGGACGCCGTTTCTCGAGCTGTTTGTCCAGCTGACGAAGGCGCTCAACTTCCTTGGGATGCATCCTGCCGTAGGCGGGACTGATGATTCTGCCTCGGTCAAGAATGACGAAGAGAATGATGATCACTCCGAGGTTCACCGAGCCGAGTATCGCCGCGTACATGTAGCCTTCGTCAATTCCCGCCGCGCTCAAGCCGAGCATGACTGAAGCGATCAGCACGATATAAGCAAGAGCGAGTGGCAGCATGAACTTCCAGCCGAGTGACATCAGCTGGTCGTAGCGAAAGCGCGGCAGCGTCCAGCGTACCCACATGAACAGGAAGAGGAAGAAAAGAATCTTGGCGAGGAAGATTCCGATCGAGAGCAGCGACAGCCATTTGCTGTACGGCCCGATGTTGTCGTGAGCGGTGAACGGAACGTCCCAACCGCCAAAAAAAAGCGTCGCCATGAGCGCGCTCTGGGTGACCATGTTCGCGTACTCTGCGATGAAGAAGAGCGAGAACTTCATCGCGCTATACTCGGTGTGGTAACCGGCGATCAGCTCCGACTCTGCTTCCGGCAAGTCGAACGGCAACCGGTTGGTCTCCGCAAACGCGGCGACCATGAAAATGAAGAATGCGACGGTCAGGTTGACGACGTTCCAACCGCCCCAGGCCTGCTGATTTATGATCGAGTTGAGGCTGACGTTGCCGGCGAGCAGCAAAACCGGAATGGTCGACATGCCCAGCGAGATCTCGTAGGATACCATTTGCGCGCTCGAGCGAAGGCCGCCGAGCAGCGCGTATTTATTGTTCGATGACCAGCCGGCGAGGACTATCCCGTACACGCCGAGCGAACTGATCGCGAGAATGAACAGGAAGCCGACGGGAAGGTCAGCCACGACCCAGTCGATCCTTCCCCACCGAGTCGGCCACGGCGAGCCGAATGGAATCACGCACCACGTAATCAGTGCGGGGATGAATGAGAGTATCGGTGCGAGAACGAAGAGCGGCTTGTTCACGCCCTCCGGCATCGTCTCTTCCTTCATGAAATTCTTGAGACCATCGGCGGCGGGCTGGAGCCATCCCTTGCCCACGCGGTTGGGTCCGTGGCGATCCTGAATCCAGGCGGAGATCTTTCGCTCGGCCAGCGTGAGCATCGCTACGCCAACCATGTAGATCGTGAAGATGATAAAGATCTTCGCGATCGTGAAAATGAAGAACCACATCCCACTCACCGGCGGCAGATTCGGGTCTGCCGCCTGGAGCAGCGCGGGAAATGTGTGAATCACGCTCATCTGGCGGCCACAGCGATCGGCGCTTTCGGGTGTGTAGGCGGCGCATCCACTAGCGGAAGTCCCTTGAAGCCGAGGGAGTCGTAGCTGAGGCCGGCAAAAGAGGTGTTGGAGCTGGCGAGCTTGGCGAATACCTCGGACGGAAGGAAGAAGTTCGTCTGCTTCCCCATAGCGCCGAGCAGATCCCCGAGCACGAGCCAGCTGGGGCGGGTTTCACCCGGAGCCTGCTTCGCCTGTGTGAAGCGCTGCACGCGCCCGCGGAGGTTCGTAACGGTCCCCTCCTCCTCGGAATAGTTTGCAATCGGCAGCACGACTGACGCTTTACCAGCTGCCTCGGGAAGTACGGAGCTGATTACGATGACATCGCCCGCCCGCGCGAGTGCCGAGGCATCGATCCCGGCGAGATCCTCGCCAGCAATGACGAGCACATCTCCCTGGCCGAGCCCACCCAGCAGGTCCTTCGTCTTATTGAAGCCAAGTTTCTCGGCGCCGTAGACGTTGGCTGCCCGTTCACGGCGAAGCGCGAGATCTTCGACGCCGGGCAGAGGAGCCTCCTCGCCCTCAGTGACCCGAAACGCGCCGCTTCCACCTTGCATCAGCTCCGTGAGAAGGAAGAGCGATTCGTTCGACAGCATCGGTGACGCCGCAACGAAGACCTTCTTGCCGTTGAGGGCGCGTGCCGCGGCTGAAATCGCGGCTTCCCAGCTCGATGCGGCAAGACCGTTCTTGGCGCGAACCATCGGCTTCTCAACGCGGTTCTTCTCGTTCATCCAGCGATAGTTGAGACGCCCCCAGTCGCACATGAAGAACGCGTTGACATTCTCGTTCGGTCTTGGTCTCATCCGCACGAGCTGGTTTTCGCGCGTCTCCATGGTCACGTTGCAGCCCTGCGTGCAGTTGGGGCAGATCGATGCCGTGCGGTCCAGCTCCCACGCCCGCGCCTTGTTAAGAAAATCCTTGGAGAGAAGCGCACCGACCGGACAGAGGTCGACTACGTTCGCAGCCCACGGGTGGGTGAGGTCCTTCCCCTCAAACTTGCCGATCAGCGCGCGGTCGCCGCGCTCGCTGACGTTCAGTGTCGGGTCGTGCGCGACGTCATCCATGAAGCGGACACAGCGCGTGCACAGAATGCAGCGGTTCGGAACGTAAATGACGTCGCCGCCAAAGTCTTCAGCGGGATTGAAGCGCTTGGGCTCGCGGTAGCGCGAATCCTCCCGCCCTTCCTGATAGGTGTAGTCCTGTAGCTCGCACTCCCCCGACTGATCGCAGATCGGACAATCGAGAGGGTGATTGATCAGAAGCATCTCGAGCACACCCTTGCGCGCGTCGAGCGACTTTTCGGAATACACGCGGACGACCTGTCCCTCCGCGACTGTTGTGGCGCAGGAAGGAGCGAGCTTGGGCGCCTTCTCGACCTCGACGAGACACATGCGGCAGACGCCCGCGATCGGAAGCCCCGGGTGATAGCAGTAGTGCGGGATAAGAATCCCGGCGGTTTTCGCGGCCTCGAGAATCGTCGTCCCTTCCACAACGCTGACAGGGCGCCCCTCGATCGTGAGGTTGACCATCTTCTTCTCAGCCATCACGCCACCGCCGCGGTCACAGGGTGAAAACGCCTGCCCTGAATCAACGCCTCGAACTCGCCGCGGAACTTCTTGATGCCGGATATGACGGGAACGGCGCACGAATCGCTCAGAACGCAGATTGTTTTTCCCGTCATCTGCTCACCGATGTCGAGGAGCGTATCGAGGTCTTCGACAGTCCCCTCGCCGTCTCTGATGCGCTCGAGGATCTTGGTGGTCCAGGCCGTGCCTTCGCGGCATTGCGTGCATTGGCCGCAGCTCTCGTGCGCGAAGAAGCGGGCGAGGCGAGCGATCACCGTCACCATCGGCTGTGCGTCGTCGATCACGATCACACCGCCTGAGCCGAGCATTGATCCTCCGGCGACAAAGCCCTCGTAATCCATGAGCGTGGCTTCGGCTTCCTCCATGTTCTGGATCGGAACCGACGCGCCACCAGGAATTACCGCCTTGAACTTTCGTCCGTGGAGCGGGCCGCCGCAGAGATCGTAGAGGAATTCCTTGAATGGGAATCCCATCACGACCTCGTACGTTCCCGGACGCTGCACGTTGCCGCAGACCGAGTAGAGCTTGGTCCCGGTGCTCTTCGGACTCGACAGCGACATCTTCTTGTACCAGTCGGCGCCGTTGAGGAGAATCGGGGCCGCTGCGATTAGCGTTTCGACATTGTTGATCGTCGTCGGCATGCCGAAGACGCCCGAGACGGCCGGAAACGGCGGTTTGATGCGCGGGTTCCCGCGACGACCCTCCAGCGATTCCATGAGCGCCGTCTCTTCACCGCAGATGTAGGCACCGGCTCCCTTGTGCACGTGCACGTCGATCCGTTTGCCGCTCCCCATCGCGTTCTTGCCGATAATGCCGGCGGCGTACGCCTCCTTCACCGCCTGTTCCATCCAGTAGAGCGGCTCAGTGAACTCACCGCGGATATAGACGTAGGCAGTCTCGGCGCCGATTGCGTACGCGCCGATCGCACAGCCCTCGACGAGTGCGTGCGGCGTCCAACGCATGAGCTCGCGATCCTTGAACGTTCCCGGTTCAGACTCGTCGGCGTTACAACACAGGTAGTGTGGCTTTCCATCACCCGGCTTCATGAACGACCACTTCAGGCCGGTCGGGAATCCGGCTCCTCCCCTTCCGCGCAGGCCAGACTCCTTCACCACGTTCACGATGTCGGTTGGCTGCATTCCGAGCGCCTTCTCCAGCGCTTTGTAGCCGCCTCGTTTCTTCCAACCGGCGAGGGTGCGAGCATCGGCCTCACCGAAATGTTTAGTGAGAACCGTCGTTTCCCTCGGATGGGGATGATGCGGGAATCCCATTTATGCGAGCCGTGCGAGAAGTTCGGGGACTCTATCGGGTGTGACGGATTCGATGAATTCTTCGTTGATCATGACCGGTGTGGCGAAGCCGCAGGCACCGAGGCATTCCACCTCGATCACGGTGTACCGGCCGTCTGGAGAAGTGAGGCCAAGCTCGCCGGTGTTGGTGTGACGAAGAAATGCCTTGACGACATCCTCAGCGCCGCAGATTCCGCAAGGCGACGTCGTGCACACCTGGATGAAATATTTTCCGACCGGATGTTGGTGGTACATCGTGTAGAAGGTCACTACGCCTTTGACGTAGGCCGGTGTGAGGTCGAGAAAGCCGGCGACCTCCGCCATTCCCTCGTCGCTCACCCAGCCGCGCTCGCGCTGTACGATCCATAGCGCGGGAAGGAGTGCCGCCATCTTTGTCGGATAGCGCGTGAGCAGCTCGTCGAGCTCACGCTTCACATCTCCCGTGAAGACCGCGACGTACGGCTCGTGCGCCGCACGGTCGTGCGATGCGTAGTCGGGGGATTCAACGCCGCCGACGAGGTCAGGTGTCAACGGTCGATTTCCCCCATGACAATGTCGATGCTGGCGTTGATGGCGATGACGTCCGAGAGCAGATGCCCTTCGACCATCTTTGGAATCGCGGCAAGATTCACGAATGACGGAGGACGGATCCTCCAGCGCACCGGCTTCGCCGTGCCGTCGGATACCATATAATAGCCCTTCTCCCCCTTGGGGCTCTCGACCGCGACGTACGATTCGCCAATCGGTGGACGCGGGCCTTCCATCACCACCTTGAAGTGATGGATCATGGATTCCATCTCGCTCGTCGCTTTGGACTTTGGAGGAAGAATGACGCGCGGGTCATCGATGTTCACGGGGCCTTCCGGCAGCCGGTCAGCTGCCTGCTGAAGAATGCGCACCGATTGGCGGAGCTCTTCGAATCTCACGAGATAGCGATCATAGACATCGCCGTTGGTCCCGACAGGGACTTCGAAGTCATAGGTCTCGTAGTCGAGATAGGGAAAATC
>DASWGL010000430.1:0-2942 GCA_036393735.1 Gemmatimonadaceae bacterium
AGGCTTCCCGAGTCATTCTCGATCTCGCCGTCGGTTCGCGACGCGCTGGCCGTCATCCACCGGCAAGCGCTTGAACTGATCGTCCAGGACGCCGCTCTGGAGACGGTCCTGGACGCCCTCTGCGACGGCATCGACGCCCTCGATCCAGACCTCATTTCGAGCGTCTTGCTCGCGGATCCCGACGGCCAGCGCCTCTGGCCGAAGGCGGGACGGCGAGTCCCTGAGGACTGGAAGCAATTCATCACGCCGCTTCCGATCGGGCCGTGCGTGGGAGCGTGCGGCACAGCAGCGTTTCGGAAGGAGCGTGTGATCAATCAGGACATCGGCACCGACCCGCTCTGGTCTGGTGCCGCGGAGAAGTACCGGGCGGTCGCATTGCAGCATGGCTTTCGGAGCACATGGTCTGTGCCTCTCCTGTCGAAGGACGGCAAGGTGCTCGGCACGTTCGGCTTGTATCACACGAAGGCCAATTCAGTTCGCGCGGACGAGATCGAGGTCGTCGAGCAGGCGGGCAACATCGCACTCCTCGCGATCGAGCGCCATCGCGCTCAAACGGCGTTGACGAACGCCCTCGCTGCGGTGAGGAAATCCGAGTCCGAACTCAGGACCATGGTCGACATGATTCCACAGATGATCGCGGTCCTCGCACCGGACGGCCACGCGCTGTACGTCAATGAACTCACTCTCGAATACACAGGCCTTGCCGCCGACGAAGCGAGCGGTGCGGATTTCCGTCGGCGCGTCTTTCACCCGGAAGACGTGGAACGGCTCAAGGCCGACCGGGCCGGCGCGCTGGCGCGCGGCGAACCGTTCGAGAACGAGCAGCGCGCCAGACGGCACGATGGACAGTATCGATGGTTCCTCATTCGCTACCGTGCCTTGCGCGACGAAGAGGGCCGCGTCGTGCGCTGGTACTGCACGGCCACCGACATCGACGATCGTAGACGCTCTGAAGAGCGGACTCGCAATGAGAACGTCGCGCTGCGTGAAGAGATCGATCGCTCGTCGCTGTTCGAGGAGATCGTCGGGTCGTCCGCAGCGCTCCGGCGCGTGCTGACGCTCGTTGAAAAGGTGGCCGATGCGGACTCAACCGTCCTCATCACGGGCGAAACGGGTAGCGGCAAGGAACTGGTCGCACGAGCCATCCATAGGAAATCGCATCGAGCCGCTCGCGCGTTCATTCGGGTGAACTGCGCAGCCATCCCGCCGTCGCTCGTCGCGTCGGAACTCTTTGGCCACGAGAAGGGCGCGTTCACGGGCGCGCTGCAGCGACGTCTGGGGAGATTCGAATCCGCCAACGGTGGCACGATTTTCCTCGACGAAATCGGCGATCTGCCTGCGGAAACCCAGATCGCCTTGCTCCGCGTCCTTCAGGATCGCGAGATCGAGCGCGTGGGCAACAGCCACCCGATTCACGTGGACGTCCGCGTCCTGGCAGCGACCAACCGCAACCTGGAGAAAGCGGTTGCCGCAGGAACATTCCGGCAGGATCTGTTTTACCGGCTCAACGTCTTTCCGATCCACGTGCCGTCGCTCCGCGAGCGTGCCGAAGACATCCCGCTCCTGGTCGAATATCTGATTGAGCGGTTTGCCACGAAAGCCGGCAAGCGCATCCGGAAGATCAGCAGGTCCGCGCTGACGCTCTTCCAGGCGTACGACTGGCCAGGGAACATTCGGGAGCTCCAGAACGTCATCGAGCGGGCCGTGATCTTGTGCGACGGCGCCACGTTCTCCGTTGACGAGACGTGGCTCACGCGCGACTCCAACACCGCAGGCGAGCCAAGCATTCCGATCGGCACCTCGTTGGCACAACAGCAGCGCATCCAGTCGGAGACCGAACGACAGATGATCGAGACCGCTTTGGCCGCGACGCGAGGGCGGATCGCCGGACGCAATGGCGCCGCGACAAAGCTCGGGATTCCGCGCCAGCCGCTCGATTCGAAGATCGCGGCGCTCGGCATCGACAAGCATCGGTACAGGAGCCGCTGATCCTCACCCGCGCCCACCGCACAACGCCCTTTCCACATCGCTAACGCAACCGCAGCGATGCCGACAAATCAGCAAATTCTGAAAAATCAGCACGTCACGTTTCCGTAAGTCATTGGCTGCACGCGATCGCCGCAGGTCTGGCGATTGCACCATCGCCGTGCGTTTGCGAGGCCGCGCTCATGACTCTCAGGATCGTCGCGGACGTCAATGAAGACGGGACAACGATTCGCCTGATCGGTCACATGCAGGCGGAACACATCGCTCATGTGCGCGGGGAAATGGCCGCGAGTCGTGTTCCAACGGTCTTGGATCTTGATGAAGTCACGCTGGCCGACGTCGAGGCGGTTCGCTTTCTCGTCGCGGCCGAGCGGGAGGGCATGGTCCTGCATTGCTGCGCGCCGTTCATCCGCGAGTGGATGCGCAGAGAAGCCGACCGATGACTGATGCGCGTGACCACAAATGAACGCCGACTAATGGAGGAATCTTATGCAGACCAAGCCAAGTATCGTGTTCGTCCACGGACTGTGGGCCGACGGGTCGTGCTTCAGCAAAGTGATCCCGCCGCTTCAGGCGGAGGGGTATGAAGTGATGGCCAGCCAGCACGGCCTCGACTCAGTCAAGGGTGACGTGGCCACAGTCAAGCGTACGCTCGGACGAGTCAGCAGTCCCGCCATCCTGGTCGGGCACTCGTACGGGGGGACGCTCATCACGGCGGCGGGAACAGACGACCGCGTCGCGGGGCTTGTCTACATCGCTGCACTCGCACCCGACGAGAACGAGACATCCCAAGGCCAGCAGAATCAATTTCCCAGGACGGACGTCTTCTCTTACATCGAGGTCGCGGACGGTCGCGTCTGGCTGCGGCCGGACGGCATCGGCTGTTTCGCGGGAGACTTGTCCGAGCACGAACAGAAGCTGGTCTTGGCGACGCAGATGGTGCCGGTGGCCGACCT
>DASWGL010000431.1:0-3937 GCA_036393735.1 Gemmatimonadaceae bacterium
TGACGACAACCTGTTCTTCCCTAACGATGACCAGGGTCCGGGAGAGATTCAACAGGCGGCGATGAAAACGCGAGGATTCCTCCTGCTGTCTCTTCTTGCCGTGACCGCGGCCGCGAACACGACTCGTGGTGACACGCCGTCAGCAGCGAGCACGCTTCTGAGTGTCAAGTCGAACGACGGCACGACAATCGCGGTCGAATGTGCGGGCGCCGGGCCGGCGTTGTTGATCGTCCACGGCGGGACTGGTGATCGCAGCCGCTGGAAGCCTCTCCTGCCGCTCTTCGCTCCACACTTCAAGGTGTGTGCAATGGACCGGCGCGGCCACGGCGCCAGCGGTGATTCGTCGGACTACTCGTTACGGAAGGAAGCGGAAGATGTCGCGTCTGTTGTCAATGCGCTGCGAGGGAAAGTATTTGTCCTCGGCCATTCTTATGGCGCCGTTGCTTCATTGGAAGCAGCGTTCCTCACGAAGAACATCGCGAAGCTCGTTCTCTATGAGCCGCCTCTTCTCGATCGTGATCACACCGTGGTCGCGGACAAGATGGAGGATCTGATCCGCGCGGGACAACGCGAACAGGCGGCCGTTGCGTTCATGCGCGAGATCGTCATGATCTCTCCGGCCGAGGTGGCCGTGATGCGAACGCGTGCGTCGTGGCCGAACCTCGTGGAAAGCATCGACAGCTCTCTTCGCCAGATCCGGGCTCTGAACACCTATCGATTCAATCCCGGGCGCATGCATGAGCTCCGACTTCCAACGTTACTTCTCACGGGGAGTGAGACGGCTTCTCCGGAGCTCAAAGAAGCGATTCAGGCGTTACGCAATTCGTTGCCACGGTCAAAGGTGTACGTCTTCGAAGGTCAGCAACACAACGCCATGGACACGGTGCCCGGGACGTTCGCGAACGTGGTGACGAATTTCCTGCTACCGATCGGTTCTCCGCGTGATTAGAAGCGTGTAGATCAGGACCGGGACGGTAGCGAGGACCATGACCACTGCCTTCGACGGCGACCATTCGATTCTTCTCCCCATTCGGTTCGTCACGACGACGGCGTCGAGCAGACCGTGAGCGAAGGCCACCGGCCAGACACTCGCGCCGGCATACGCAAGCAGAGCGAAGGCGATCCCGAGGAGAAAAGCCCAGACAATCTGCGAGGCGACACGCAGCGGCTGGTGTCCCGAAAAGACGTTCATCACATGCGGAATGCTGAAGAAGAGAGAGGAGACCACCGCAGCGCTGATGAGACCCGCCCGGGTCCGTCCAGGGCGAGAGCCGCAAAGACCAGGCCGCGATAGACGAGCTCCTTGGCCGCTCCCGCGAGCAGGCCGGGAAAGCCGGCGGCACAGTAAAGTACGCAGTACCGTGCGCCCGTCCAACACCGACAAGTCGTCGGCCGCGTTTGCGGTTCTCTTCGCGCGCGCTGTCGTCGGGCTGATCTTCTTCATGGCTGGCGTGTGGAAGGTGTTTACGCTCGGGCCGGCCGCACACGTGCGGAAATACTTCCTCCCGTTCCAGGACACGTTTCTGCCGGTGTGGTCGTTGTGGCTCACCGGTTTCACGATTCCATTCATCGAGTTGATCGCCGGCGCGCTCGTCATCATCGGCTTGAAGACCCGATATGCGCTGGTCGCGCTGGGAACCGTGCTCGTGATCGTCACGTTCGGCCACCTGCTCGAGAATCCGCTGTATCCGTTTCACGAGCACGTCATTCCCCGGCTCGTGCTCGTCGTGTTCGTGCTCATGGTGCCGGCCGAAGCCGATCGTTACTCGCTCGATGCCTTCTTCCGCTCGAGACAACACGTCAGTAACCGATGACTGCGATCCGTCGTGGATCCAGAACGGTGCGAGGCGGGACGACTTTGTCAGCGAAGGCCGGCTGAAGCCTACGTTCTCAACTCTGGCCTTACGGCTTGATCACTGCTCGGAAACGCCCCTCGCGTTTTGGCACCGGAATCGTGTAGTAACGCTGGACGTTAATACCGTCAGGCGTTATCATCGTGCGAGGTGATCCGCAGTTGGGCTGACAGTGAGGCCGAGAAGCTCTTCAACCTGCAGCGGTCTCGTCGTCTCCCTTCGGACATTCAGCGGATTGCGCTCAGAAAGCTTCGAATGCTGGAAGCAGCGACGAGCCTCGAGGATCTGAGGGTACCGCCGGCGAACAGACTGGAAAAGCTGGTCGGCGATCGAGCCGGGCAGTGGAGTATCAGGATCAACGATCAGTGGCGTGTCTGCTTTCGCTGGAGCGATGGCAACGCTCACGATGTCGAGATTGTCGACGATCACTGAGGAGCAGAAATGACGAACATGCTTCTTCCCGTCCATCCCGGCGAGATTCTGCTCGAAGAGTTCATCCGACCACTCGGCATCTCTCAGTACAGGCTCGCCAAAGATACGAACGTACCAGCTCGCCGTATCAACGAAATCGTGCTGGGGCAGCGGTCGATCAGCGCAGACACCGCTCTTCGCCTGGCGCGATTCTTCGGCACTTCAGAGATGTTCTGGCTCAACCTCCAGGCTCGCTACGACGTAGACGTGCAGAAGGACAGGCTGGGTGACCGCCTTCGGCGAGAAGTTGTTCACTTCACCCCTTCGGCGCGGCCGCGGCAAGTCTCCGCACATCGTGCGGCAGCGTCGCAGTCCCGGAACGCTGTTCGAAAGACCTCGAAGAAGGCCGGCAAGTAGGCCGTATCGATCATGGGATGCTGACAACGGCTGGGGGCAGCCGGCGTCGTCTCGATCGCCGGCTGTCCGAGTATCTGCTGTCCGAGTATCTTTACTGGCGAGGCGGAACTCTCGGCGGAGGCGCGGTCGCCGGCCTCGCCGCCGAGTCGGCTACCCCGAGTTGCTTTCCTTTGCCGTACCACTTTTCGAGCAGCTCACCGGCCAGTTTCTGCCCTCCGATGCCGAACGAGAGCCCGGCAGCGAGCGCGAGCGCGGCGACGAATCCCATGAACAGTGTGTTGACGAGCGTGCTCGCGATTCCCACCTGATTCACGGCGATGATGATTGCGAACGCCCACACCGCTCCTCGAGCGACGTTGGCAATGACGTCGGGGTTCTGGAACCCCGCCTCCGCAGTTGCTCCACGCACCAAATCTCCAAGGCCCTTGGCGGCCAACCCTCCAACGATCAGCACGACGATCGCAACCGCGAGGTTCGGCAGCCACAAGAGAAGCTGCGAGAGGACGACCGAGAACGCTGGAATGCCGAGCGCTGCGAATGCGACGACGAGAACGACAACGCGGATGATCCATTTGAGGATATCGCCGACGAGTTGAGCCATGTCCCGCTCGCCGGTCCCCCTGACGAAACCTCCGACGCCAAGGCGTTCAGCGAGCTCATTGATCTTCACTTTGCGAAGGACTGCAACCACCACTTTGGCCAGGATCGAGGAGATGAACCAGCCGATGAGGATGATGACGAGAAAGATGATCAGCTTGCCGAGACCACGAATGAGCATGGCCAGAATGCCGTATAGCGATGCGACGAACGTGTCCCACCAGCTCGCTTGTACAACAGGGGTCGTTGGCATGATGCCTCCTGTCAGTTAGCGGTTTTTGTCGACAATTCAACGATTGAATGCAAGAGCCGCGCTCGCGTCGGATAAACGTGGCGACCGCAGGACGCAGCCAATCGATCGTTCATCCGGCTTCGGCACGATTCTGTGGTCGTCGGGCGGGACGCCCGACGACTTGCGGGCGAGACGCCCGCTCTCCTGCGAACCCACGTGCTACCCTCCCGCGCAATGCGCGCGCTGATCTTCGATCTCGACGGAACTCTGGTCGACACGGTGTACGCGCACGTGTTCGCGTGGCAGCGTGCGCTTGCGGAAGCGGGCATGGCCGTTGATGCCTGGAAAGTGCACCGCCGCATCGGCATGAGCGGCGGTCTGATGATGCGCGCCGTCGGCCGCGAGCTCGGCAGGGACATCAGCGCCG
>DASWGL010000432.1:0-2670 GCA_036393735.1 Gemmatimonadaceae bacterium
AGTGGCGGTCGCTTACGGCACCGGCACGCTTACCTCAGACACCTCGGGCGCCACAACGGGTCCAATTCCCACTACGCAAACGGCGGCGCCAGGTTCCGCCGCCAATACAGGGGGTGCAAAGAGGGTAAGCAACACGTCAGGTTCGAGCGCCGCGACCGCTTCCACGTCCACGCAATCGAACCCGAATCGCGTCCCCAATGAAATGGGACGAATAATGGTGCTGGAATATCACCTGATCACGGACCACAATGGCGATTATGCGCGTGAGCGAGGACAGTTCCGGAAGGATCTGGAGCTCCTCTACAGTCGCGGCTATCGGCCCGTGAACATGTCGGACGTGCTCGACAAGAAGCTGGATCTTCCGCGTGGACTGTCGCCCGTCGTCTTTGTTTTTGACGACGCGTCGCCTGAGCAGTTTCGCTACATCGACAACAACGGAAAGCTCGAGATAGATCCGACCAGCGGAATCGGAATCTGGCTCGATTTCAGGAAGACGCATCCCGACTGGAACAACAAGGCAGTGTTCTGTCTGCTCTCAGGCGCCTCGGCCGGACACAACTTCTTCGGCGATCGCGGAATTCAGGGACAAAAATCGAACTGGAGATTCCGGAAGGTGAAGTGGCTTGCCGACAACGGATTCGAGCTGTGCGATCACACGCTCTGGCATGCCCAGCTGAACAAATATCCCGACGCGTTCGTTCAGGAGCAGATCGCGCGCAATGCGCTGGCGATCGATTCAGCGGTGCCCGGCTACAAGCTCAGATCGATGGCGCTCCCCCAGGGATTGTGGCCGAAGAATCGCGCGCTCGCGAGCAAGGGCTCGTGGACTAATCCCAAGACGGGCAAGACCGTGAGTTACAGCTGGCCGGTGGTGTTCGAGGTCGCGGGTGGGCCGATGCGGAGCCCGTACGATCCGGCGTTCGACCCCGGCAAGACTCCGCGCATCCAGGTGATCGGGAACGCGATCGAAGCCATGATCGACAAGCTCGAAAAATCGGGCAACATGTACATCTCTGACGGCAATCCTTCAGTCGTAGCGCGGCCTGCTGCGAGCAATCCCACCGCGACGGCGAAGCACTAGTTCGCAGTTTAGAATCTCGGCCGGTCAGTCGGGCGAGGGGTCCTCTCCGGCGCTACGCTCGCTTGGTCGGAGCCCCTAACTGCGCTCCCTCGGTCTGCTCGGTCGCGGGTCTCCTCCTCGCGCTCGCTTTGCAAAGCGCCTACGAGGACCCCTCGCCCTCCTTCCCACGGAGACTGTAACTGCCGCGGCGCTTCGCGCCGCGCGATAGTACCGCATCGCGCTCGCGCGCCGAGGTAGGTGTCACGTCAGAGATGTACGTGTCGCGCTCTCTCGGTCTCGGACGGGCGCGGCTCCGCCGCGTCCGCGCGCTTAGGCGCGCGGAGATTCGGTGCGGGCTGAGCGTGAGCAGCACGCGAAACTAACCGCGTGCGAGTGTCACAGATCTCGAGAAGGGAGGCACAGGGTGTCCTCGTAGGACGCTCCGCAGCCCAGGCGCCGAGCGAAGCCGGCAGCCGTACGCGGCGAAGCCGCGGGGGCGAGGACGAGCGGCCGAAGAGGATACCTTGTGCCGACCTCGCGCGAGGATCTAGAAGATCACGCGCTATTTGGCGAGACGCTCCAGTTCAGACCACCTATCAACAGCGCGCCTAAGATGCGGAATGACGATCGAGCCACCAACGACGAGACCGACAGAGAGGCACTCGAAAATCTCGGGTCGAGTGACACGCTCCTCGGCGCAGCGAGTGAGATGATACGTGACGCAGTCATCACACCGGAGCACCAACGATGCGACGAGGCCGAGCAGCTCCTTGGTCCTGACATCGAGAGCGCCGGCCTCGTAGGTGCGGGTGTCGAGGGCGAAGAACCGGTTGATGACAAGGTTCCCTTCATTGAGAATCTCGACGTTCAAACGCGCGCGGAATTGGACGAAGTCCTCGAGCGAAGCACCATGCTCGTGCGGTCGCTCATCGCTGCGCTCTACGGCCGATGAAGTGACCGCTTTCGAATGCTTTCTCTTCGGATTCTTCGGGGTCAAAACTTCCATCCCCTGAGCGTCTTTATCGCCTTCTCCAGCGCGGCGCGCTGATCGGGGTGCTCCGCGGTCGCCAGCAATTCTTCGTAGGTGTCGATGGCGAGATCGACGGCCTGGTAATCGTGCTCGGCCCCGGCCAGGCTCGCCGCGTTGTCCGCAAGATTCGCCTTCGCGAGCTGGTCCGCCGGGAAGCGCGACGACACCTGCTGCCAGCGCGCCACGCGCTCCCTCGGATTCGATTCGGCAAGCGCCCACAGGTGCCAGCCGGCTCTGTTGTCGGGATCGGACGCGATTGCGCGTGAAGCGAGATCTCCCACTGCCTCGGGACCAGCTCCTATCAGCCAGTAGTGATTCGCCAGTGCGACCAGCGCCTTCGCATCATCGGGGCGGTCCGCAACGGCGCGCTCGAGGGCGGGCAGAGGATCAACCAGCTCTTCGCTCGCGTGGGATCCGTGTGGCTCAGTCATTGGCGGGAAGAGGGAAGCGGATGAGGGAAGCGGGACGAGGGAAGCGGGACGCGAGGTCGCGCCATTCGTGTCAAATTTAGCGCTTGGCGGTGGACTGGAAGCGGGACGCGAGAAGCGGTTGCAGTCCGGGCGGGTAGCTTGTCCATTGT
>DASWGL010000433.1:0-3819 GCA_036393735.1 Gemmatimonadaceae bacterium
GCCCGGCACGCCGACGCGGGATACGAGCAAGCTATCGCCACCGCGCACAAGCACGGACTGCATCTCCCGATGATCGGCTGACATGCTCACGAGTGAGTTCAAGCCGTGGCACGTACCGATCTTCCTGGCGAAGTACGCGTACCTCACTGCCACGCGGCGGCCTGTCTTGGTGCACTTCGAGGTCACGATGCGCTGCAACGCGCGCTGCGGCTTCTGCGACTACTGGAAGACTGATCCCTCCGCCAAGGCTACCGAGTTAAAATCTTTCGCCGCGGCGGCCAGGTTTTTCAACCCGATGCTCATCACCTTCACCGGTGGCGAGCCGACGCTCAGAAGCGATCTCGAGGACGTCGTTGCCGCGGTCGACGACGCGGTCAGCCTTAAGTACATGACGCTGCTCACGCACGGCGGGATGCTTTCCCCGGGGCGGGCTCGCTCGCTCTGGAAAGCTGGCATCAACCAGTTCAACATCTCGCTCGATTTTCTCGACGAGCGGCACGACCGCGCGCGCGGAATCCCGGGGCTGACCGCGAAGATCATGCGCACCATTCCGCGCATGCGCGAGATCGGGATCACGGGAATCCGCTTCAATACCGTGATCAAGCGCGACAATCTTGACCAGCTGCTGCCGATCGTGCAGCGCGCGCGCGAGCTTGGTTGCGGAGTCAACTTCAGCTGTTACACCGACGCCAAGAACGGGAGCACGGAGGGAATCATCGAGCGCGACCAGACACGCCAACTCGAGGAAGTGATTCGTGAGCTCCTCGCTTTCAAGAAGAAAACTCGCGGGGTGATCACCAACTCCGACTACTACCTCGAGCAAATCCCCCGCTACGTGCGAGGCGAGATCACCGAGCCCTGCCGATCCGGAATGCGAACGATTCACATCGATCCGCTCGGTAGAGTGAAGCGCTGTCCGGACTTTCCGACCGACTTTCACTGGACGGAATTCCGGAAGTACGAGCCAATCAAGTGCAACGCGTGCTTCTACGCGTGTCGAGGGGAAGCGCAGGCTCCGTTGCGATTCTCCAGGGTACGCGACGTGATGGCGTCACCTAAGCCGCTGGTGAGGTTAAACTGACGAAACTGCAACTTATGACTACCGGCCGGGGGCTGATGGCGGGCCGGCTGTCGGCTACGCGCGGGCGGTTTGATGCGCGCGAACTGGCGCAGGGGTGTGCGATAACAATTGAAGGGCGCTTCAGTGTGCGTATCGGCAACGCATGGCCTAAAGCTGTCATCACTTTTCTCGTCCCCGTGTGCGTAAGTCGCGCCTAGGAACGGTCAGCACGCAGCCCAGAGCCGGTCCGCCGAAAGCCCCCGGCCGGTAGTCATAAGTCGCAGTTAACCATTCTCGCAAATCCTCTGATGACCGAATCTTGACAGACCTCCTCTTCGTCAACGCGGCGCAGATCGTGACCTGCGCGGGCCCCGCCCGAGCGCGCAAAGGAAAAGAGATGCGCGACGCCGGCATCCTCAAGAACACCGCGGTCGCCGTCAGCGGTGGACGCATCGCGATGATTGGTGCGGCGAGTGATCTCATGCACGCCTATTCCGACGCCGAGGTGATCGATTGCCGAGGCGGTGTACTCACGCCCGGCCTCGTCGATTCGCACACCCACGCCGTGTTCGGGAAGCCGAGGTTCGAGGAGCACGAGCTGCGCGCCGAAGGGTTCGACTACATGGAGATCGCCAAGCGGGGCGGCGGAATCCACGCCTCGGTTCGCGATTTTCGCGAGCGCAGCGAGGACGAGCTCTATAACCTCGCGGTCCCCCGGGTGAAGGAGCTCGCCTCGTATGGAACGACCACACTCGAGATCAAGAGCGGCTACGGTCTCTCGATCGAAGACGAGCTGAAAGCTCTACGCGTGATCGGACGCCTTGCCGAGCGCCAGCCGCTGCGAATCGTTCCGACTTGGCTCGGTGCACACGAGATCCCGCACGAGTACCGCACGAATGAAGAACGCCGCGCCGAGTTTGTCGACCTTCTGATCGACACGCTTCTGCCCAAGGTCGTCGAGCAGGGTATCGCGCGTTTTGCGGACGCGTTCTGTGAGCCCGGCGTGTTCACCATCGACGAGACACGCCGAATTCTCGAGGCCTCGAGCCAAACCGGGCTCGGCATCAAGATCCACGCTGACGAGCTCAAGCCGTACGGCGGAGCGGAGCTCGCCGCATCCCTCAACGCGGCCTCGGCGGACCACCTCGCCGCAATCTCCGACAGCGGGATCGAGGCAATGGCGGAGTCGGCCACGGTCGCGACGCTTCTGCCTGGCACAATGCTGTTCCTCGGGAAGGCGAAACAGGCACCGGCGCGTGCCCTGATCGATGCCGGGGCGGCGGTCGCTCTCGCCACCGATTTCAACCCGGGGACCTCACCAACAGTTAACTTTCCGTTGATGCTCACACTCGGGGTCAGTCAACTACGCATGAGCCTCGCGGAAGTCCTTGTCTCCGCGACGGTAAATGGCGCTGCCGCGGTCCGGCTCGCGGGAGAAACAGGTCAGATCGCACCGGGGTTTGCCGCCGATCTTGCGCTCTTCGCCGTCGCCGACGTGCGAGAGTTGCCATACTGGTACGGCGCACGTCTTTGTGTCGGGTCGTGGCAGGCCGGAGCGCCTTGTCACCCCTATGAAGCCGGAAGTAAGTTGAACGTTCGCCCCCCGGAGGTTGTGCCTACCGGGTAGTCACTTTGCCCGGCCGCCCTTAATGTCAAACATCGACAAGCTGAAAAAAAAGGCTGCCGAATTCGAGCAGAAAAAGCAGTTCGAGAAAGCGCTCGAGGTCTACCTTCAGATCATCGAACAATCCGAAGGCCACGACGACCGCGATGTGACCGTCTACAATCGGGTTGGCGACCTCAATTTGCGCCTTAACAAGACCGACCAGGCCGTCAACTATTACGAGCAAGCCGTGGATCTTTACACGGAGGGCGGCTACCTCAACAACGCCATCGCGCTCTGCAACAAGATTCTGCGCCACGCCCCGGCGCGCCATCAGATCTACTACAAGCTAGGTAAGATCTCGGCCAAAAAGGGCTTCAACAGCGACGCCAAGAAGAATTTCCTCGAGTACGCCGACCGGATGCACCGCGCGGGCAGGGACACCGACGCGTTCAAGGCCCTCCAGGAATTCGCGGATCTTTGCCCGGGACAGGACGACATCCGGCTGATGCTCGCCGATCAGCTCGCCAAGGCCGGGAAGACCGCCGAGGCAATCGAGCAGCTGCAGATACTTCACGAATCGCTCGACGCCGAAGGACGCACGGCCGAGGCGGCAGCTACTGTGCAGCGAATCCGCACCCTTGATCCAAGCGTGGAGCCTCGCCGGTCCAAGACGCCGGTCAAGGGAGACGCGGGCGGTCTTGTCTTCCTCGATGTCGGTGGATCACCGCAAAAGCCAAGACCCAAGATCGAAGGATTCGAGAGAACGGCTCTCGCTCCGCAAGCGCCAAAGCGGCCCCCGACACCCCCGCACGAGCAGCCATCTCCCGAATTCGAGCAGCTGCCGGACATCGAGCCATTGCCGGATCTCGAGCTGAATACCCCGGAATCGCTGCCCACCCTGGACTTCGACCCTGGGTCGATTCCGGGCCTCGAGCGGAGTCCTTCGGTAGGCGATATCGAGCCGGCGTTCGACCTGTCGCTCAGTGATGTTGATGCTTCGCCGCTCGAAGGGCTGGAATCCGCCGCCGATCCTGCACAGTTCATTATCGACCCGGAGGCCCCCCCACCCGCAGCCTCGGCCGTCGAGGGACTGATTTCGTCGGGGTCCATGGTGGATGTTGGTGACACTGGACTTGGTGAGCCTGGACTCGGC
>DASWGL010000434.1:0-8932 GCA_036393735.1 Gemmatimonadaceae bacterium
CTCCAGATCCTTGTCGACACCCACGATCTTGAAGACTTCGTCGGCCAGTTTCTTCACGATCTTTGCGCGCGGGTCGTAGCTCTTGTAAACGCGGTGGCCGAATCCCATCAGCCTCCCGCCCTCGCCACTCTTGACGGTCTCGATGAAGGCCGGGACGTTCTTGACGCTGCCGATCTCACTGATCATCCGGAGCACCTGCTCGTTGGCGCCGCCGTGCAGCGGACCGAACAGCGCGGCGACTCCGGCGGAGACGGCCGAGAACGGATCGACGTGCGACGATCCGACCGCGCGCACGGCGTTGGTCGAGCAATTCTGCTCGTGATCCGCATGCAGGATGAAAAGAATCTCCAGCGCGCGGGCGAACACCGGGTTCGCCTCGTACTTCGACTCGCTCATGCGCGCGACCATCGACAGGAAGTTCTCGACGTACGAGAGGCGATTGTCCGGATACACGAACGGAAGCCCCTTCACGTGGCGGTAGGAGAACGCCGCAATCGTCGGCGTCTTTGCCAGCAGCCGGATGATCGAGATGTTCCGCTCGGTCTCGTCGAAGATGTGGCTCGCCGTTGGATAAAACGCGGCCAGCCCGGCGACGGAGCTGTTGAGCATCGCCATCGGATGCGCATCATAGCGGAACCCTTCCAGGAATTTCCGCATGTTCTCGTGCACGTAAGTGTGGAACGTGATGTCGTGCACGAATTGGTCGTACTCCTGCTGGTTCGGCAGCTCGCCGTGGCGAAGCAGCCACGCTACCTCGAGGAACGTAGCATTCTCCGCGAGCTGCTCGATGGGATATCCGCGGTAGCGGAGTATTCCCTTGTCGCCATCGATAAATGTGATGGCGCTCCGGCACGATGCGGTATTCAGAAACGCCGGATCGTAGCTCATGAGCCCCGTATCGTTGGGGTCGTTCGTCCGAATCTTCTTGAGCTCGGGGGCGCGTATCGCGCCATCGGCGACCGAAACGGTGTATGACTTACCGGTGCGGGTGTCCTTTATCTCGAGCGCGCTTCCCGATGGAGCAGCAGCGGATGGCTTGGCAGAATTTCCTGACGGAGCAGCAGCTGGTGACTTGCCAGCGTTCCCTGACGTAGCTGCAACCGGTGGCTTGGCAGAGCTTCTGGCGGGGGCCGCAGGCGCTGGCTTGGCGATGTTTTTCTTGGGCGTGGCGGGTGGCGCAGACGAACCGGTCTTCGGCATCCAGTCTCCAGTTGATAAGATCAAATTTAGCGCAAACGCTGACGCGGGTGATAATCGCAGGACATCGACCGGTCTTCGCCGGCGTCTACGCGCTCTCCAGCGGCGTGACATTCATCACGATCTAGGTATCAGAGGCGTCTGATTCGCGTGACCTTCCACTTTCCGCCGGTGACCTTTCCTCCCGCCTGGGAGGGGACGGTGCTGAACGTTCCCTCGATCGTGCGAGCATCTCGAAAGGTTCCCTGGAATGTCGTTATTACTGGACACACGCAGTCAGGATCCTGATAAGGGTCGAGCGTGCCGCTCAGGTTGCCGCCTTCCTTCCTCAAAAAGTGAATCTTAAGAACCGTGCGTCCGGGCGCCGAGGTGTTGCTCATGAGCTCACGCTCGGCCGGGGTAAGCAGTGAGTCGGGGCGCGGAATCATCACGACGTTGCCGGACGCGGACGACTCACCAGCGCGGAGCGTGAAAGCAATCGTGCCGCTTCTTCCAGTCTCGGCGCTGCTGTAATCCCCGCGCCACTCACCATACAGCGGATTGAGGTCGAAATCGCTGGCGCTGACCTCGGTCTGCGGAGGGTTTGACGCGCAGGCGATGGCAGAAGCGGCGAGACCGACGGCAATTATCGAGGAAACGCGTAACATAGTTTGCTCCGGTTGGGACTCTTCTCTCCCTCACTCACAGATTGGCGGTAATTCTTTCGCCGGGCAAGGCGGTCGGACATTTCCCATTACGACACCGGCACGGGGTGGAAGCCCTTACGCTCCATGCTGCCCCAATCCTTTTTTCCGCGCAGGAATTTCCAGAGACCACGCAGCCGCCAGTACACCGTCATCTGACGGTAGCCGAGATTCTCGACGAGCGCCCACCAGAAGAGGAGGGCGCGGTCGCGGAATGTTTCGTAGCGGTGAAAGCTGAGATCCTCGAGAATCAGCGTGAACGCGGTGAGCGCAGTGCCGAGTCCGTAGGCAGTGAGATAGAAGAGTCCCGCGAAATTCCAATCGACGACGCCCGTCGCAAGCCCGAAAGCCAGAGCGATCAGACCAGCTGCTTCAATCACCGGCGCCGACAGCTCTACAAACGCGTAATACGGGAAAACGAACAGGCCAGTCACTCCATACCGGGGATTGAACAGCATCCGGCGGTGCCTCCACAGCACGTCCGCCAGCCCGCGGTGCCAACGATCGCGCTGTCGCCCGAGCACTTTTGCCGACTCCGGCACTTCGGTCCACGCCACCGGGTCGGGAACGAATGCGATCTTTCCGGGGCCGCCGCGCTCGTACGAGAGTCTCTTCAGGCGCAGCACCAGCTCCATGTCTTCGCCGACCGTATCGTGGAGATAACCCCCCGCATTAACTACTGCGTCGCGTTGAAACAGTCCAAAGGCTCCGGAGATGATGATGTTCCCGCCGAGTCGATTCCATCCGAGACGCCCGAACAGAAACGCGCGGAGGTATTCGACGACCTGGACTCCGGGGAGCAGGCGGGTCGGAACTGAGGTCCTGACGACGCGGCCGTGCTTCACTTCCGATCCGTTGACGACTCGAATCGTTCCTCCCGTCGCGACCACGTCGGTCTCGTAGAGAAAAGGACGTATCATGCGCTGCAGCCCGTCTGCTTCGATGAGAGTGTCGGCATCCATTGCGCACACCAGCTCACCGCGCGCGAAGCTGAGCCCGACGTTCAAGGCGTCGGCCTTTCCTCCGTTCTCCTTGTCGACGACGACAAGCGAAGGGTACGTCGCGGAGCGATAGAGCGACCGCACGAGCTTCGTCTTGATGCGCTGCTCATAGATCGTCTTCACGGGTACGAGGTCGAACTGGTCGATCAAAACCTGGACGGTCCGATCCTTCGACCCATCGCTCACCACGATTACTTCGAGATTCGGGTACTGGAGTGCCAGCAGCGCGCGCAGGCTCGCATCGATCGTGGCTTCCTCGTTGTACGCCGGCGCGAGAATCGAAATCGTAGGCGAGAGGGTCGAGCTTAACAGCAGATGGCGGCTCTCGTCCGCTATGAGGAGCATGTGACGGCGCAGCTCCAGCAAGGAGCTGACGAGCAGAATCAGATACCACCCGTTGACAGCGAGGAAATACAAGAGCACGAGGAACTGGCCCTTGAGCAAAACCTGGCTGATCGCGGTCTGCATAAACTCGCTCATGCAGATGCCGCCGCGGCGGGAAGGTCGAGAACCTGCTGCGCCATGTCGGCCGCGAACGCGTCGTCGTCCTTGAGCGCGCGTCGCAGGAACAGCGTGCCTGGCGCGCCAATCGATCGAAGGGCGAGGCCTGCGGCGCGTCGGACTCTCCAGGCCGAATCGCGCAGACGAGACGCGAGGAATGAAGCCGCCTTCCAGTGCTGCATCCGTCCGAGTCCCTGAGCCGCGGCGGCTCTGACGCTCGAGTCCTCATCGTCCAACAGCTCGATAAGTCGCTCGGCCCCCGCGGCTTCGCCCACGGCGCCCAACAGCTTCGCCGCCGCGATCCGAACACCCACATCCCTGGTACGCGACAGACGCAGCGCGGCCGGCCCGAAGCTTGGCTCGGCCAACGACTCGGCGACGCGAAGGCCAGCTTCCGCCGCACGCCCGGAATTTCTCTCCAGGAACGTGGCGAGTGGTCCCGCCACGACACCGCCCATGCGCAGGAGCGCGTTCTGAACTGCAAAGCGCGCCTGGGTCGCGGGATCCGCCAACAGCTTCAACATAGCGGAGATCACCGTGACCGATGGTTGAGCAGCCGCCCATTCCGCGGCTTGTGCGCGCACCGCCGGGTGAGGATCGGAAAGCAGTCGCTGGACCAGTGGATCCACCACATCGAGACGCGACAGGATGCGAGCACCGCGAAGACGCCGCGACCACCGGTTGCTCTCGCACAGTTTCCGGGCGCGATCCACGACTCCGACCTGCAGGGCGACGAAACTGAGTCTTTCCTTTGCCGCTCCACTGAGGTGACGCGACATCTCGAGGAAGGCGATTACCTGCACATCGTGCGGAAGCCGCCGGAGAGCTTCGATCTCCTCGACGTTCACCGTTCCGCGCGTCGCCAGATGCGCGAGCGAATCGCGCGCCGATGCCGTCAGCCGCTGAAGCCGCCGCTCGTAGAAAAAGAGCCAGAGGCCATGCGCGAAGAAAAGACAGACCGCGAGTACCAGGAGTCCGATCTCCACCAGCATGACGATATTGAGGAGCTGTCTGCTTATCATGCCGGGCTCTGCTTCAGCATCGCGCGAACCTTGTGCATCAGGACTGGAACGCTGAACGGCTTGGCGATGTGGTCAGCGGCGCCCAGCTCGAGGGCGGCGAGAACATCGCGCTCGCCGGTGCGTGACGTCAGCATCACGACGCTGCTCGACCTCGTTATCTCGCCCGCCTTAAGCCGGCGCAGTACGTCGAGTCCATTCAGTGCGGGAATGTCGACGCCGAGCAGGATGAGGGATGCCTGCACCTCGGGCGCGGCTCCGGTGAGCGCCGCCACTGCCGTCTCGCCATCGGCAAAGGTTGCGACGCGAAGGCTGCGGCTCTCCATTGCGTGTTGCAGCAGTGATACAAGCGCCGTGTCGTCGTCGACGATGGCGACATCCACGCGGCGCGTCATCGGTCCGATCGTCTTCATCCCGGATATGCCCACCCGGATTATGCCGCCGGTCGTTCTGATGCCGCCGGTTGCTCTGACTTGCTCGAGGGCTTTGAGTGCCTCTTGCCGCAACGCGGCGACCGTATCGCCATCGGACTGGTACTGGGCAACGCCTCCGCTGCAAGCGACGTGGACCCTCTGCCCATCCTCCGAGAGGAAAGTCTGGTCACCGATTTTGGAGCAGACCTGGGTGAGCTTGATCGCGGCGTGCTCCTTGGTGCTCCCGTACATGCCGATCGTAAAATCCGCCCCGCCCCACCAGCCGATCACATCTTCCGCTCGAAAGGATTTCGGGAGCAGCTCACCGATCGCCCGCAATACGACGTCGCCTGTGCCCCGACCGAACGTCTTGGCGAGGCTTGCAAAGGCATCGACCTGAAGGACAGCGATCGAGTACGGATCGGATTTTCTGCGCGCCAGCCGTAGAAAGCGGAGGATTTGCTCCGTCGCTTTGTGTGCTATCGGCAAACCCGTCAGCGGATCCGTCTCCACCGGAGCGCGGCGCGCCTTTACTCCGGTGAGTCGGTTCTCGATCCGCATCATCAGCTCGGCCGGGACGAATGGCTTGCCGACGTAATCGTCCGCGCCGGCCGCAAATACCCGCTGCACGCTCGCCTGATCCGTATGGCCCGAGAGGAAGATCACCGGCAGCTCGCTCCAGCGGGGATCGCTTCTCACTACCCGGCAGAGCTCGGTTCCGCTGATCTTTGGCATCTCGAGATCGAGTAGTATCAGATTCGGCTTCGTTTCGTCGAGCACGGTCCAGAATCGAAGCGGATCGTTCACCGCTGTCACGGTCATTCCCCGTTTTCCGAGCAGAGTCGTCAGTCCACGCGACACCATCGGCTCGTCGTCTACGACGAGAATCTTGCGGCCTTCGAGGGAGGAATCCTCGGATGCCGCGCCGGCGCTGTTCGGCGCCGAGGCCTTCGAGCGCGACGTACCAGCCACCTGCGGCGCAGGCGGAGGAGATGGCACACCTACAAGACTTTCTCGCAGCGCGAGGAGCTGCTCCGAGATCGCAACGCCGTCGATCGGAGTGAGGGACTCGCTCGCGAACCGCTCGGCGAGATCGCGAGCGATCTGCGCTCCCTTTTCGAACCCGAACCGCGCCGCCAGCTCGGCGATATCCTTCGCGTCGCGCTGGGCCGCGGCTTTCAGATCGGTGGACAGGCCGGCGTCGAGCACAGCGATTGCCGCGTCGTCGAGCTTGTCGATCTTCTGGAAGGTGGGAGCACGGGCGCGTTCCCACGCCGCGAATACGGCGGCCGCGATGTGCTCTCCATGCGAAGCCTGGGGGGGCAAAACCTCGAGCCCACCCATTTTCCCGAGCTCTCGCAACATCTCTTCCATATCCACCGGGGAAAGGAAGAAGCGATCGACGTGGATTTCATTCAACGCGTGCAGTGCGGTCTCTGCCTGCTGCATGGAGATGGAGAATGCTATTCGCACATCGTCGCTCGTGTCCTTGGCGCGACGCGCTATGTATATGGAATCAGCCGTAGGCAGAGCGTCACTGAGGAGAACCAGTCGGGCATCGCCGAAAGCAGCAGCACGGCCCATCTGCTGGGCGTTGTCAAACTCGCTGATGACGACGCCACGGAGCCTCAGTCCGATCTCGCGGACTATTTCCGCGGGTATGCCCCACACCAGGAGTTTGACGGGTTCCGTCATCTCCTACGGAACATACCACTCCCCGTCGAGCATCGCTTAGCGGTGCAGGTGGGTTCGGCCGTGTCTGCTCATTCGGTCGTCTGCTTGGCCAGCACCAGGACGGCGTTCCATTCCGCCGCGCCGACTCTTTGAACCGAGAGGCGGTTCCCCTTTTTGAGTAGTGCCATGCCCTCGAGCTCGGGCTTCGTCCGCATCTCGCTGAGAGACACGAGTCGCGGAAGTCGCTCGATGGCCTGGATGTCCACCATCGACCAGTACGATTCCCCGCTCTTGCTTCTCGGATCGTAATGTGGATCCTTCGGGTCGAGCGCGGTATGGTCAGGATACCCTTCCCGGACAATCTCGACGATTCCCACTATCCCCGGGTTGTCTCCGCCGGAGTGGTAGAAGAAGGCCAGGTCGCCCTTCTTCATCTCGTCACGCATGAGATTCCGCGCCTGGAAATTCCTGACGCCGTCCCAGTGAGTTGTTCGAGTGGGCAGCTTCCAGAGATCGTCGAAGGAGAACGAGTCGGCATCCGACTTGAGAAGCCAGTAGCGCCTGTCTTTCTGCAAGGGTCGCGTAACCTTTGCCATTCAGTTCACCGCCATTAGCAAGAGACAGCTCCCAGTGGAACCTAACGGCCGAAGCGCCGTAGATTGGAGTACATCATAACCATTCAGCCCAGCAGGCCAGTCACCCATGTATCGCCTAAACTTGCGGACGTCCTCCCTCGTCGTCACCGCCCTCTCCTTCCTCCTGTCGGTCGGAGGCGCTCTGTCCGCGCAGACGACCACTGCTCCGCTCACCTATCCCGCCGCTGCTCGCGGCACCCAGGTGGATGACTACCACGGAACGAGCATCGCCGATCCTTACCGCTGGCTCGAAGACGTCGACGTGCCCGCCACGAAGGCATGGGTAGAGGCCGAGAACAAGCTCACCGACTCCTTCCTGGCGACGATTCCCGAGCGACCGGCAATCAAGGACAGACTCACGCAGCTCTGGAATTACGCGCGCTATTCCGCGCCGTTCAAGGAGAGCGGGCGCTATTTCTATTTCCAGAACACGGGCCTTCAGAATCAGAGCGTGCTGCTCGTGCAGGATGGTCGAAATGCTGCGCCCCGGGTGTTGCTGGACCCGAATACGCTCTCGACCGACGGCACCGTGGCGCTTTCGGGGACGTCGGCATCGGACGACGGACACTACCTCGCCTACAGCATCTCGACGAGCGGCTCCGACTGGCAGGAGCTCCACGTCCGGGATGTGAACATCGGCGGGCGGGATCTCCCCGACACCGTGAAGTGGGTCAAGTTCTCCGGCATTTCGTGGACGCACGACAACAAGGGCTTCTTCTACTCGCGTTACGACGAGCCGACGTCGGGCAACAAGATGACCAACACCAACCGCAATCATAAGCTCTACTACCATCGTGTCGGCCAGCCGCAATCGCGCGACGAGCTGGTTTACGATCGGCCCGACCAGCCCGATTGGCTGTTCGACGGCACTGTCACAGACGATGGCCAGTACCTGATCATCACCGTCTCTCAGGGGACAGATGTCCGCACGCGACTCTACTTCATCGATCTCGATAATCCGGGCAAGCCGCAGATCGACAATCCGGTCGTGAGGCTGATCGACAAGCTCGACGCGGAATACTCCTTCGTGGGCAACAGGGGGACGATGTTCTACGTGCGCACCGACCGGAACGCGCCGAAGGGACGGGTCGTCGCGATCAACATCGACAACCCGCGCGAGGAGCGCTGGAACACGGTCGTCCCGGAGAGCAAGGATGCTCTCGTTAGCGCATCAATGGCGGGCGACGATCTCGTCGGCAATTATCTCCAGGATGCGCACTCGAGTGTGCGCTTCTTCAACGCCTCTCGCGACGACCGACGCGATCAGAGGCCGCGCGGACAGCAGCCGCAACAGCAGCCACGCAATCCGGGCAACATCTACGATGACACGAGCACCGCTCCGATCGCGACGCGAGAGCGCCAGCAACAGGGTGGAGGATTCGCTCTACGCGGCGAGTTACCGCTGCCCGGCATTGGAACGGTCGGAGACATCCACGGACGCCAGGGCGACGACGAGATGTTCTATAGCTTCACATCGTTCCTATATCCTACCACGATCTACCGCTACGATCTGAAGGCTCGCAGAAACGAGGTATTCAGGGCGCCGAAGGTCGCGTTCGATCCGACACCATACGAGACCCGGCAGGTTTTCTATACCAGCAAGGATGGAACGCGGGTGCCGATGTTCATCACGGCGAAAAAAGGCATCCAGCTCGACGGAACCAACCCGACGCTCCTCTACGCATACGGCGGCTTCAACATCTCCATCACACCCGCCTTCTCGGCCGCCAACGTCGCCTGGATGGAGATGGGTGGCATCTACGCAGTTCCCAACCTCAGGGGAGGTGGGGAGTACGGAAAGGAGTGGCA
>DASWGL010000435.1:0-3798 GCA_036393735.1 Gemmatimonadaceae bacterium
GCGTGACCCCGCCGGTCTGGGTGTGAAACCGCAGCCGCGCGCTCGACGCCGATGCGTGAAAGCGGCCGCGCATGATCCGCGCGTAGAGCCGCCTTGCCGCGCGGAACTTTGCTACTTCCTCGAACAAATCGCTGTGCGCGGCGAAGAAGAATGACAACCTTGGCGCAAAGGAGTCCACAGCGAGTCCGGCTTCGATCGCGCGCGTGACATACTGGATCGTGTTCGCGAGAGTAAAGGCGAGCTCCTGATCCGCCGTTGCGCCCGCTTCACGGATGTGGTACCCGGAGATCGAGATCGGATTCCAGTTGGGCACCTCATCGGCGCAGAAACGGAACACTTCCGCAATAAGGGCCATGCTCGGCTCGGGCGGATAGATGTAGGTTCCGCGCGCGATGTACTCCTTGAGAATGTCGTTCTGGATCGTACCACTGAGCTTGTCGCGCGCGATGCCACGCTCTTCCGCGACGACGATATACATTGCCAGCAGAGTCGCCGCTGTGGCGTTGATCGTCATCGATGTCGAGACCTGGTCGAGCGGGATGCCTTCCAGAAGAGCCTGCATGTCCTCGACGCTGTCTATTGCGACGCCCGCTCTGCCGACTTCTCCGAGGGCGCGCGGCGAATCGGAATCAAGTCCCATCTGCGTCGGAAGGTCGAATGCTACGGAGAGTCCCGTTTGTCCGGCATCGAGCAGCATCTTGAACCGCTCATTGGTGCTCGCTGCGCTCCCGAATCCGGCGTACTGTCGCATCGTCCAGAGCCGTCCGCGATACATCGACGGCTGAATGCCGCGGGTGTACGGCCATTCACCCGGATCGCCGAGCGCCGACGCGTAGTCGAGCTCCGCATCTTCCGGCCGATAAACCGTTTTGACAGGGATGCCCGAGGGAGAGATCTTCTCGCCGGGCTCGTGTTTGCTCACGTGCGCCGGCCGGGGCGCCGGCGGAACCTCAAGCGCCTACCGACCCGGCCGGCGAAAGTGAGCTGGCACTCTTTCCGTCGCCGCCCAACATCTTGCGCGCGGCATCGACGTCGTTGTTGCTCCCGATGAAGAGTGGAGTGCGCTGGTGCAGCTCGGTGGGTTGAATGTCGAGGATGCGTTCCTGGCCGTCGGTTGCCGCGCCACCTGCCTGCTCGACGATGAAGGCGAGCGGACAGGCCTCGTAAAGGAGGCGAAGCTTGCCGCGCTTGTTCCTGCGATTGGCGGGATACGCGAAGAGACCGCCACCAAGAAGATTTCGATGGAAATCCGCGACGAGCGAGCCGACGTAGCGCGTGCTCATCGGCTGGCGATTGCCATCCTGTCCACGATAGTAGTTCATCAGATTCTGTACGTTCGGCTCCCATTGGATGTGGTAGGAGTCGTTGACGGACAGATATCTTCCTATGTCGGGCGTCCGGATGTTGGGATGCGAGAGAAGAAACTCCCCTAACGACGGATCGAGGGTGAAGCCGTGTGCACCCTGGCCTGTCGTGTACACCAGCATCGTGCTCGATCCGTAGATGACGTAGCCCGCGGCTACCTGCCGCCGTCCAGGCTGCAGCATGTCCTCCATTTCGCCGCGGCTGCCGCGAGTGATCTTGCGAACGACCGAGAAGATCGTGCCCACAGGCACGTTGACATCGATGTTCGACGAGCCGTCGAGCGGATCGAAGAGAAGGCAATATTTTCCGCAGCGAAAGTGGGGAGGGATGTCGATGATCCCCGGCTCCTCCTCGGAAGCCATGGCGCAGAGCCGGCCACCGTGATCGACAGCTTTGATGATGATCTCGTTCGCCAGCACGTCGAGCTTCTGCTGCGTTTCTCCCTGAATGTTCTCGAGGTCGGTCGCGCCGAGGATGTCAGCCAGTCCCGCGCTCCGCACCTTGTTGGCGATCATCTTCGCGGCGAGAGCGAGATCGTAGAGCAGGCCGGAGAGCTCGCCCGTCGCTTCGGGGTGCAGCTTCTCCTGCTCGATGATAAAACGCTCGATCGTTACGACTGATGTCGCGGTGTGCTTGACCACTCAGAGATCCTCGTCACCGGTACCGAGGCGGGACGCGGAGTACCGGCGAGCATCGACTTCGTAGGCGTTACGCGTGTAGCCGTAGCGCATTGACTGCCAGAGATAGCTGACAGGAAAAGCCCTGTGTTGCAAAAATTGGTGGACGTGACGGAGCTCGTGCAAGAGGAGTTCCGCATCGAGCACAGTCGTCGGCGCAACGAATACCGTTTTCCAGAGCGTGATCGCCGCCGCTGTGCTCGTTCCCAGCGCCCAACCGGCGATGCGAACTGGCACTCCGCCGCGACGATAAGTCACCTCAGCAAGGTCGGGATAACGACGAATCAGCTCCGCGGGGAGCTCGATTTTCTCTCCGATCAACGCCCTGACGAGTCGTGAGCCAGCTCCCATTTATCTCCCTTCGCTTCGATCTCGATGTGAACTCCGTCTGTGCGCACGATCACGGTTCCCGCTTCATCGGTCCGCAACACCTCAGCTCCCACTCGCGAAAGCGCGTGGAGAACGTCGTTGCTGGGATGCCCGTACATATTGGCCGCGCCCACGGAAATTACTGCTACGTCAGGATGAACGGCGTCCAGGAAAGCATCACTGCTGCTCGTCGAGCTGCCATGATGGCCAACCTTCAGGACCTGCGCGCGGAGCTCCGAGCGATGCTGCGCCAGCAACCAGTCCTCCTCCGCCCGCTCCGCGTCGCCAACGAGCAGAAAGCGAACCTTCCCGTAGCTCACCAGGGCGATTGTGCTGGCCAGGTTGGGATCCTTGAGTCCGACGGTCCACGCAGAATCCGGAGCGAGGAACGAGACGCTAACGCCATCAATCAGGATCGAATCGCCAGGATGAACGCGATGCCACTCGATTCCCTGCTTCCTGGCCGCCGCAAGCGAAGCGATATAAGCATCCGATCCACCCGCGAACGCCGCATCCCAGTACGCCCGGGGCCGCATCGCCGTGAGGACGCTCGCCGCACCGCCGACGTGATCAGTATGTGGATGAGACAGCACGAACGCCTCGAGCGAGCCACCCCGTCGAAGAATGTATGGAAGTACGGTCGTGCGCCCCGCGTCGCCGCCGCGCCAGGCGGGGCCAGCATCCAGTAGAACCCAGTGGCCGCCGTTCGTTCGAATCAGGATCGCGTCGCCCTGGCCTACGTCGAGAAAATGGAGTTCCACCCCGTTGCTCTTCGAGAGGGAAAACGCGGGTAGCACTGCCATGGTCGCCAGGGCCGCCAATCCAATCAAGGCTGGACGCGCGGGATAGCGACTCGCGCAGGCGATGACTAGAGTGGCCGCCGCGAGCGCGGCGAGGAGCGCCGTTATCAGAGTTGTCGTGACGGTTATGGCGGCGCCGGGCACAGATGCCGCGGCCCAGGCAAGCCAGTCGAAGGCAAACAGAAGCGGGTGCACGGCGTGGGCGAAGAATCGGGCGAGCGCACCGAGCGGAGAAACGAGCAGCGCGAGGAACAGAATCGGCTGAGCGAGTGTGATAACCGGCGCCGCAACAAGGTTGGATAGCGGCGCGATCAGGCTCACCCGACCGAACACCCAGGCGACCAGTGGCGCAGTCACGGCACAGGCTACGATGCACGTGACGAGCTCCCTGGTGATTTTTCCTTTCCATCCATCCAGTCGACTGGCGAGGTGTCGGCGCCACAGGGATCCGGCCGCCACGAGCGCGCACATACCCAACACGCTGAGCTGATAACCCACGTCCACGGCAATTCGGGGTTGGACGAGCGGCACGAAGGCGCCGAGTGCCCACGCTGCCCAGGGCGAGGTGGGCCGCTGAGAGAGTCGCG
>DASWGL010000436.1:0-4592 GCA_036393735.1 Gemmatimonadaceae bacterium
CAGTTACGGGGCGCTGCCGAATAACCTGATCGCTGTTACTGAAAACCGATCGGCTGGCGGATGCAACGGTGTCGTGGAAACCAACATCTATTCCGAGTGCTTCAACTTCGGGACGTACTGGTACAACGACAAGCAGCTCACCGGTCCCGTCGAGTTCCAGCCAAATCCAGGCCCGGGGTACAAGAACGACTGGAATTTTGTAGAGGCCTATTTCCAGTTGAACACGATTGTAAACGGCATCGGCCAGGCAGACGGCGTCGTGCAATACTGGTTCAACGGTGCGTTAATCATCGACCGCCACGACATTCTGTTCCGCACCGGAGCGCATCCGACACTCCAATTCAACCAGTTCCTGATCGCACCCTATATCGGCGACGGTTCTCCAGTCGACCAGTCGATGTGGGTTGACAATTTGAGGCTTGCGACAGCGCGAATTCCGTAGCGACCTCGCGGAAGATCAGCCCGATCCTTGCCTGGAAGGCAAGGATCGGATTTTTCAGGTCCATCGAGCGGTGGAACTGCGTCTAGAAATGGAACATGACTCCAATCTCCGGTGCGAAATCGGGAGCTTTCGACGTAACGCCGAAAGCGCTGTTCAACTTCAGGTGAACGCGTTGCCCGAGCCAGTATTGTCCCTCGACGATCCACTCGATCTCGTCCTGGTCGCCCTCCATTCCCGTGTAAAAGCGAAACTTTGGTGAAAGGCGCCTCAGGTATTCGAGCGCGTATTCCCCGAATACCACTTGTTCGTCTGCCTCGTCGTACTCGCCGGCGATTCGTGCCGTGAGTGTTCCGAACGAGAATCCCTTGATTGCTCCAGCGCCGAACTTGTAGGCCCAGGTTTGCGTTCCGATGATCCGTCGATCACGCTGAAAGGGGAAATCGACCTCGAGGTAACTGAACAGCTCCGGTCGTGCCCCGGTCTCGTGCGCGAATCGATAACGAATCTCAGCCTGAGTGTCGCCGAAACCTGATTCTTTCAATTCTGCGGGAAGCGCGCTGGGGTCTGATGGATCTTTCCGTAGTCGCGCGGTGGTGAAAAGGGCGCTCTCCAGTTCGAGCGCGATGCGATCGCTCACGCCGTAGGCGAGAAAGAAATTTGCCTCGTGCTCTCGAAATTTCCCGCTGAAATCCTGATCGAGTCCAAATCCAAGCTCGGCTGGCTTGTACTCGAACTGATTGAAAAGCGTGAATTCGTAAAACGGGTAGACCAACAGCTCGCCCTTGCGGACGTACTCGCCGAACATCGATGTCGCAATGCCGGCTCCCCGGTCGGCAAGGTAGGGGGCGAGGCGCTGCGCGTAGGCGATGTTCGATAGCGAGATCGTCGCGGATGCGAGTGCCATGACCGCCACATTGCGGGCTGATAAGCGGACCTTCGACGCACCACAGGGGTCAAAGAGCATGGTTCCTCCTGGTTGCTATGAAGAGCGCGCGAACGCAATCTATTTAGAGGACACGGACGGCAACCCGGACCCTCCGGCAAAGCATTTTCATTTAAAAAGCGATACCAACTGGACAATCGTCCTTGACTAGAAAGCGTCATCACTGGATCGTCCGCGTCACGCACTGGGTGAATGTCGTCGCCATTGTCATCATGGTCGGGAGCGGACTTCGCATCTTCAATGCGTATCCGGCGTTCGCGCGGAAAGGCGAGATGTTCTGCTGCTATCCATTCGAGCACAAGCCGATTCCGGCGTGGCTGACATTCGGCGGCTGGCTCGGTGGGGCGAGACACTGGCACTTCGCGATGATGTGGGTGCTCGTCGTCAACGGACTCATCTACCTCACTTTCATCTATCTCCATGGCGAATGGCGCGATCTCGTTCCCCGCAAGGGTGACATTCGCGACAGCTGGCAGATGGTCAAGTTCTACGCATTCAGGCGCAAGGATCATCCGCACCAGGGAAAGCACAACGCGCTGCAGAAGACGGCGTATTTCCTGTTGCCGGTGTTCGGGGCGCTCGCGGTGGTCACCGGAATCGCCATCTGGAAGCCTGTGCAGCTCTCGTGGCTGACCGCGATGTTCGGTGGGTACGTGTGGGCGCGCTACTGGCACTTCATCGCGATGCTCGCGATCGTCATCCTGAGTGTCATTCATGTTTTCATGGTGTTCGCCGTCGATCCGTACTCGCTGACGTCCATGATCACGGGAAACTACGACCCGTCGCTCTCTCCCGAGGCGCGGAACGCGCGGCCCTTCTACCACCTCTTTCCGAAGCGCGCCCCCGCCACGCCAGCGCAGCCTCCACCGGAGGCGACGTGAGCGCGGATCGGCGCAACTTCGTTTCGATCAACGGAATCGACCGTCGCGACTTTCTCGTTCGGGGAAGCGGGCTCGTGTCGGCTGCGTTTCTTGCTGCCTGCAACTCGCGTGGACCGAAGGCGGCGGACAAGCTGCTGAAGTACGCCGAGCGAAAAAACCTCGTCGTGGAACGAAAGCTTTTTCGCCATACCGCGATGGATGTCGTGCAGCCGGGCGCGCACGATGCCGGTAACAAGCTGCCGAGTTACTTCATCGCGCCGACCGTGCCTGTTTGGGATGAGAGCGCAAGGGGAAAGTGGGCGCTCGAGGTGAGCGGACTCGTCGGAAATCCCGTGCGGCTTACGCTCGAGGATCTGCGAAAGCTTCCGCAGGTCTCCAATCGCGTCAATCACTATTGCGTCGAAGGATGGACGGCGGTCGAAACCTGGTCCGGCGTTCCGTTCACTGAGCTGGCTCGTCTGGTGCGCGTCGACCCCCAAGCTCGGTACGTCGATTTCCAGTCGTTCGACGACGATTACCACGAGAGCTGGGACATCGAGAGCGCGATGCACAAGCAGACGGTCGTGGCCTACGGTCTCGATGGAAAGCCGCTGGAGCCGGCGCACGGCGCACCCGCGCGCGTCTATTCACCGGTGAAGCTCGGCTACAAGAACACGAAGTACCTGACGAAGATCGTGTTCATGCCGAAGATGAATGGCGGATACTGGAGCGACCAGGGCTACGAATGGTACGGCGGCACATAGGGCCGCGTCGTTCAGACCGCGAAGCGATCCGGCGTCCACAAAACTGAAGCAGGGAGCTGAAAGCTTTGCAGCTGATCGCTAGAGAGCTTTCAAACGCTATCTAATCCGCATTCCCTTACTAGGGGTCTGGTTGAGGCGAGAATTCTTCTCACCGACTCCGCGTCGTGCCGGGCCGCGAAACAGCAGTACCTCTCGCAGGTACGCGCGGTTCATGAATGCGCCGACCAGGAGCAGCAGAATGCCGGCGAGCACGGAGATCGTCCCCCACCGCCAGGTGTCCCGCCCCATCAGGGCGGCTGCCATGCAAAGGGTTCCAAGAGCGACGAGCGATTGACCGGCCTTGTGCGGCACTGCACGGGTGCGCCGGCGTCGCTCGCGCAATGGCGCTACTCCGCCCGCCTGCCATGCATCGAGCAGGATCGTAAGTCCTCCGAGGGCCACCAGTACGCCGAGAAGGATTGGGAGCTGTTCCAGCTTCATGGTTGATTGAAGTGCAAGAAGGGGGCGCGCTCGAAGGCACGGTAGCCGCGCCCAGCGTGGCCTAAGGCTGTTATTTTGAAGCGATGAAGGGTAATGAGCTCGACCGCGTGCGGTCGACCACCATCCTCGCGGTGCGCCGCAACGGGAAGGTTGCACTCGGAGGCGACGGGCAGGTCACCGTTGGTCAGACCGTGATGAAGTCGAATGCGCAGAAGGTGCGCACGCTTCACGGCGGCAAGCTGCTCGCGGGATTCGCAGGTGCCGCGGCGGACGCGTTCACGCTATTCGAGAAATTCGAGGAGAAGCTCGAGCGCCATCCGGGCAACCTGCCGCGTGCGGCGGTGGAGCTCGCGAAAGATTGGCGGAGCGATCGCGTGTTGCGGCGCCTCGAAGCGCTGCTCGCGGTCACCGATCGTGAGCACAGCTTCATCATCTCGGGAACGGGTGACATCATCGAGCCCGACGATGGCATTCTCGCGATCGGATCAGGCGGCTCCTACGCGCTCGCCGCGGCCCGCGCGCTCGTCGAGAACACGGATTTCTCGGCGCGCGACATCGTGCAAAAAGGCCTCGAGATCGCGGCCGAGATCTGTGTCTACACCAACGCGAACATCACCGTCCTCGAGGCCAGCTGATGTCGTCCCCGCGCACGCAGCAGACGCTGGACCGCCTGGCCGGACTCACACCGAGACAGATCGTCGAGGAGCTGGATCGCTACATCGTCGGTCAGGCCGACGCAAAAAAGGCGGTGGCGATTGCGCTGAGAAACCGGTGGCGCAGACAACGGGCACCGGACGCAATCCGCGAAGAGATCTCGCCTAACAACATCATCCTCGTCGGACCGACGGGCGTGGGGAAGACGGAGATCGCGCGCAGGCTCGCGCGTCTCGCTGGCGCGCCGTTCGTGAAAGTCGAAGCGTCCAAGTTCACGGAGGTGGGCTACGTTGGCCGCGATGTCGAATCGATGGTCCGCGACCTCGTCGAGAGCGCGATCAACATGGTGCGCGGCGAGCGTGAAACCGAGGTCCAGGAGGCGGCGAAGCAGAAAGTAGAGGATCGGCTTCTCGATCTCCTCCTGCCGACGCCGCCCGACATCAAGCAAT
>DASWGL010000437.1:0-2827 GCA_036393735.1 Gemmatimonadaceae bacterium
CGTGATCGATCACCACCTGCCGAGCGACGAGCCGCCCAGCCAGATGATGGTAGCCGACACGGCCGCGTGCGCGACCGGAGAACTGATCTACGATTTCGCGACCTGTCTGGGTCTCAACGTGACGCCCGACATCGCGCGGGCGCTGTACATCGCCCTTCTCACCGATACCGGTGGCTTCCGTTTCAGCAACACGACGGCTCGCTGCCTCACCATCGCGGGGCAGCTGATCGCGTCGGGAGTCGAGCCGGAGGAGATGTATGGTCGACTCTACGCGTCGATGCCGGTCGGACGGCTTCACTTGCTTCGCGATGCGTTGGCCACTCTGGAAGTCGATCCTGAATACGGAATCTCGTGGATCTCTGTTGCGGCAGGCGCCGCCGAGCAGTACGGCCTGCGGTCGGAGGATCTGGAAGGAATTGCCGAGCATCCGCGGTCGATCGGCGGCACGCGCCTCGCGATCTTCTTCCGGGACCTGGGGCACGACAAGGTGAAGGTCTCGTTCCGAAGCACGGGCGATGTCGACGTGAACAAGTTTGCCAAGCAGTTCGCTGGTGGCGGTCACGCGAGGGCGGCTGGCGCGCTCATTGAGGGCAATCTCGAGGTGGTGCGGCGCAAGGTCGTCGCCGCAGCGCGGGAGTTCCTGAGAGCGGAGGACAAGGAAGGGGTGGCGTGAGCGCCAACCCGTAGCAACGGCGCCGCGCGCCACCTAACTTGCGCTCATGAGCGTTCTCCGCCGCAAACGATCCCGCCCCCGGGAAGACGTCGAGCACCAAATCCGCCACGAGCTCGCGGAGATTCTGCCTATTCTGAGGATTGAGCAGTGCGCGATCGAGCTGCAGACCTTCGATCCCTCGAGCGGCACCGCCGTGCTGTTGATCAAGGGCGGCTGTCCCGACTGCGACTGCTCGCCCGCAACCTTCATACAGGGTATTGAGGTGCAGCTCAAGCTCAGGGTCTCGGAGCTGAGAGCCGTTCTCGCCACGGAAGAATCCAGCGGATGACCCCCAATCTCCAGGAACGCATAACGGATGCGCTCTCGCGCATCCGGAACAACCGCCTTGGCGCCAACGTGCTGGAAGCTGAAATGATTCGCGACATCGCGACTACCACTGATGGCAAGGTGAGGCTCAGTCTCTTCCTCACGCCGGACGACGATGCGACAGTCGTGCGCGAAGTGAGACAAACACTGCAACAAGTACCGGGTGTGACCGATGTGCGAGTGGATGTGAAAGACGCTTCGCAGGCAAACAAACCCTCGACGCGCGCGGGTACTATGGGTGCGACATCCCGGGCTGCCGCCGCACCATCAGCACCGGCCCCTCCAGCCCCGAAGAGCGCCGCATCGCGCGCGCTGCCTGTCATGGGACAGGAGCCGCAATCGCAGCGCGCTGCTGTACCCGCGCCGACGCCCGTCGCTTACCCCAACCTCGGAAACATCATCGCCATCTCGAGTGGCAAGGGCGGCGTCGGAAAATCGACCGTAGCCTCCAACCTCGCGGTCGCGCTGGCGAAGCAGGGTGCGCGCGTCGGATTAATGGACGCCGATATTTACGGGCCGAATATCCCGCGCATGATGGGCATCAACGCGCCGCCGCCGGTCGAAAACGAAAAGATCATTCCGCTCCAGGCGCACGGCGTCAAAATCATGAGCCTCGGATTCATGATCGAGCGCGACCAGCCGGCGATCTGGCGCGGGCCGATCATCATGAAGATCATCACCCAGTTCCTGCGCGACGTGCAGTGGGGCGAGCTCGATTACTTCCTCGTGGACATGCCGCCCGGCACCGGTGACGCGCAGCTCTCGCTCGTGCAGGCCACTATGGTGCACGGCGCGATTATCGTCACCACGCCGCAGGAGGTCGCATCTGGTGACGCGCTGCGCGGCGCCAAGATGTTCGAGCGAGTAGCAGTCCCCGTTATCGGCATCGTCGAAAACATGAGCTACTTCATCTGTCCGAACTGCGAGGCGAAGCACAGAATCTTCGGCAGCGGAGGAGGGAAGCGACTCGCCGAAGAGCTCAATGTCCCTCTGCTCGGCGAGATTCCGTTCTTCCCCGGAGTTCTGTCGGGTGGCGATCGTGGCGAGCCAATCGTTGTCAGCGAGCCGGAGACGCCCGCGGCGCAGGCCCTATTCGAGCTCGCCGGACGTTTGAAGGGACTGCTCTAGACGGCTACTGCGTTCTTCTTGGGTCTCGAGCGCCACCAGGAGAGAATCACCGCGCCGAAACCAGTGGCGACGGCGACGAACGTCACCGAGAACGCGAGCATGCGGAGAATCGCGCCCAGAATCGGGAACCAGGTGAAGGCTGCGGCGATGATCCACAGGGCGCTGAAGGCAAGAATTCCAGTGTAGAGAAACTGCAGCTGCTGCCCCGCCGCAGTCTCCGCCTCTCTCTTTCCCGCGATCGCAATTCCGGCCACCTGTGCGACGGCGAGAAAGCCAAGGATCGCAATTCCCGAAACGGCGATGAGGAATGCCGCGACGCCGAACGGGATGAAGAAAATCCCGATGATCGTGATCGCCAAGGCGATGACGAGCGCGATGAGAGCGGGAATGGATGCGAGTCCGCCGAGCACACCCGTGAGGAGAGAGCGGCCAGTCTCGTTGGTGACGACTTCTACGGCGCGCTTGAAGTAGTCGCCCAGGAAGAAGAGGACGAACGTTCCGACGAGGAGAAGCACCACGAGCCAGAGGAACGCGGCGGCGAGAGAGCCGAGTGTGGTCCGCGGTCGGCCGCCAAAGCTTACCGTCGACCGGTTGTGCGTCGCGCCGACGTCCTTGATGACGCCCATGATCGATCCGCCTTCGTTGCGGACGTGCCCAATG
>DASWGL010000438.1:0-10513 GCA_036393735.1 Gemmatimonadaceae bacterium
TCCACCGTAGCTATGAACTCGTTGTAGCCGTGGGGCTCGCTGTCGACTGGCAGCCAGTCCAGCGCGCCGTTCTGCCTCGCAATGAATCCATCGAGGCTTGTGGCGATGAATACCGATGCGCTAGGCATGGCCTTAGTGCGCGGGCTCAGGTAATCGGCCGTGTTTGAACATATCGAACCACAGTTCCTCATCCGTGGCGCTGAAAATCTTCAGCTGTCTGAAGATCTCGCGAGCGAACTCTACCGGCGCGAGTCCGCCGGCCGTGATTATGCCGCGGTCGTTCACCGCTGGACCTGCCTCATACAGCGCCACTCCGGAATAATGTGGAACATGTTCGGCGATATAGCCCGGCATGTTGCTGGTGTGACGTCTATCGTTGAGTAAACCCGCGCGTGCAACCGCCAATGTTCCAGCACAGATCGCGGCTACGGGCACGTCTGCCGCGACCGCGCTAGTTAACACTCGATTCAGTCCGGCCTCCGGGTAGTCGGTCTCCCAGTAGTCGCCACCTGGGAGAATGAGAATCTCCATTTCTGAAGGACGGACATCCGCGACCGCGCGGTCGGGGACTAGGCGCAGCCCGCCCATTGAACGGACTGGCTCGAGATTGAAACCAACAGCTACGATGGATCTCTCGCCCGAGCGCCGTAATTCAGCGAGCGCATAGGCGGGCTCCCAATCGGCAAAGCCCTCGAAGACTAGAACGTGTACGGCTCGTGAGGTCAAAACGCCTTCCTCGCTATGGTAATCACGTGCTCCGATCGGGAAAACCCGTCTACGTCCTGCTTCTCAAGCCCTAACTTTCGGACAGCACCTCACCGAGCAGGTCCAGCCGATCCGACCAATACTTTTTGAGATGGTCAACTGTCTGGCGGTCAGGCAACTTCGTGTGCTGCACGGCGACTGAGCTCTTCAACTTCCCCTTCGCCGTGAATCCGATTGCGATGATGGTGCGATCGTTCCAATCGAGTCGCATCGATTTCGGGGCCGTGGCTGTGCGTACCTTGACCTTCGCGCCATCCAACCAGCGACGGCGCGCGCCCGCATCCGCCCACGCGTCGAACAGTGTCGTCACGGGCACGTTGAACGTGCGGGACTTGCTCGCCTCGTACGTGCCGTCGCGCCGCTGCCCGCGCGCACGCAGCCCCTTGATGCGCTCATAGCCGACGGTGACGGTCTGCGACCACCATCCATCGACCTTGTACTTTTCATTCACCAACGCGGCAATTTCGCGATGCGGCATCTGCTCGGCGCCATAGTGGTCGAGTGCGTGCACCCAGCGCTCCCAGGTACACCCTGTCTTCGCCTTCAGTTTCTCGTTGCTCATGCCCGCGACCGCCGCGTAGTCCAATGACTTGGACGCGGGGTTGGGCGTAGCGCGTGCGGCGGCCGCACGGGTGACCGGCGTTACTTTGGGCTTTTTATTGATGTGTGCGAGGGCGGCAGTGTAGGCTTCGCCCGTCTTTCTCATGCGAGCGCGAACCAGGCGCTTGAGATCCTTGTTGCGTGGCATCGTCAATTCTCCTTTGGATGCACCACGGAGCTCTCCCCAGCCGTGCACCATGGTGACGCAAAGGACCGACGAAACCAATCCGGGAGTGTGCCCCCCTTTGCCTCTCACAGGACCCCGGCTGGGGCGGAGTCTCAAGAGGTTGGGCGCGGATCGCCGCCGCCAACATCATGGGATGTCCGAGCGACGGCGTCAAGGCATTTCAGTTGCGGCCGGTCCGCAAGGATTAAGCGGCGCCGAGGCAATCGTCAGGCGGCGCCGACTCGTTTTCGCACTGCGTCGATGTCCCTTACGGGACGCACCTCAACGCACCCCGTACGCGTCCACGGGAACTCGGCCGCAATCCGCACTGCCTCGTCCATGTTTTCGGCTTCGATCAGGTTGAAGCCCGCCAGGAGCTCCTTGGTCTCGGCAAATGGCCCGTCAACAACGGTTAGCCTGTTCTTGCGGGTGCGTAAGGACTTGGCGGTAGACGCGCTTTCGAGCATCTGCGAATCGAGCAGCCGTCCATCCTTGCGCAGCTCGTCCGCATGCTCAAGGCAGCCGCGCATCGTCGCGTCAAACTGCGCCGGAGGCATAGCGTCGAGCATCGTGTTGTCGCTGTAGATCAAGACCATGAACTTCATGCTACATCCTCCTCGGTCCGCGTTGGGGCACCGCTTACTCACGCATTCTAGGGGAAGTGAACCGTATCACCAAGCGGTAAGTGTGGCTTGGTACGCGTGCTCGATATACCTGTCTCGAAACTGGGTAAATTGCGACCATATGGAGCGACGGGGTCGCCAATTCAGACCAGCTATCCCGCGCATCGATGCAGATAGAGGAGCCGGCACGCCGTGGTTAAACGAAAAATCCTGATCGTGGACGACGAGATCGTCGGCGCCAAAGAGCTCGAAGGGCGTCTCACCAGACTCGGATACGAGGTGGCGGGGATAGCGTCTTCGGAGGATGAGGCCATTGCGATGATAGCTAAAGCGGCGCCGGATCTGGTGTTGATGGACATGAGGCTCCGGGAACACGTGAACAGCGTGGGTGCTGACAACAAGCCTCACCGATACGGAAATCTCCCAGTCGTCTTCATCATCGGGGAGGAAGATGCGGCAAGGGTGCGACCGCCCCGAGTAGCCGAGCCTCATGGTTATGTCGTAAGGCCGTTTACGGAGAGCGACCTGCGCGTCAACATCGAGGTGACTCTCTGCAAGCGCGACACGGCGAGAGCGGTCCATGAGATGGAAGATCGCTTTTTTACCGCCTCGATCGACATGCTCTGCTTTCTTGATTTCAACGGGTACTTCAAGCGTATCAACCCCGCCTGGGAGCGAACACTCGGCTATACCCGCAAGGAATTGATGTCGCGTCCCTTCATCGAGTTCGTACACCCCGATGATCGCGAGCGTACGCTGAAGCAGAACGCCCAGGTCAGGGGCGGTGGGCAAGCCCTCGCTTTCGAGAACCGCTATGTGTGCAAGGATGGCTCGTTTAGATGGTTTCGCTGGAATGCGGCGCCGGATTCCTCCGAACGGTTGATTTACTCAGTGGCGCGCGACATTACTGAGAGCAAACGGGCTGAGGAAGAGCGGGAGCAACTGGTGCGCGAGCTCCGGGCTGCACTGGCCGAGGTCAAATCACTGCGGGAGATTCTGCCGATCTGTTCGTATTGCAGAAAGATCCGTGACGATGAGAACTACTGGGACACCGTCGAGAACTACATCTCCCGGCACACGTCAACCCTGTTCAGCCACAGCATCTGCCCTAGCTGCATGGCGACTGTGGTCGAGGCGCAAACTCGAAAACATGGGACGTGAGTAGGCGAGTCCGCGCGAACGAGCGACACGGTCGCGGACGAGGAACACGTTACGGATAGCGATACACGCGAACGTAGTCCACGACCATTTGCTGCGGCAACGTCGTCGATGCGTCCGGATCGCGCGGCCAATCTCCGCCCACGGCGAAGTTGAGCAACAGAAAGAAGGGATGATTGAACACCCACGTCGTCCCGCGCGGCAGATCGGCCGGCGTCATGCGATGATACTGGCGCCCGTCCACGAACCACCGGATCTCGTTCGGCCGCCATTCGACGGCGAAGATATGAAAGTCGTCCGCGTACGCTCCACGAGACAGCGTGTCGGCGCGGCCGATGCCGTTGCCCCCGGAATACCCCGGGCCGTGCGCCGTGCCGTGCGCGACGGCCGGCTCGCGTCCGATGTTCTCCATGATGTCGATCTCGCCGTCCCGTGGCCATCCGATCGAATCGATGTCCGCACCGAGCATCCAGAAAGCCGGCCAAACTCCTTGGCCGCGGGGGATGCGGATCCGCGCCTCGAAGCGACCGTACCCCTGCGCGAACAGTCCCTTGGTCTTCAGGCGCGCCGACGTGTAGCGACACTTGCCGTACCAGCATTCGTCCGCGGACAACGGTGGCTCGGCGCGCGCGCTTATTACCAGGTGGCCGTCGCCGTCCAACGCGACGTTCTCGGCGCGCGTCGTGTAGAACTGCCGTTCGTGATTGCCGAAGCCAGCTCCGCCGGTGTCCGCGACCCACTTGGAACGATCGAACGATGCGCCCGCCGGCCCGTCGAACTCGTCGTGCCAGACAGGACTTGGGGATGGCGACAACTTAGCGCACGCGGTGACTGCGAAGACGGCGATGAAAGCCGGTTTCATTACTGTTCCTCACTCTGAAGGCGGGACGCCGCTTCCACTTTCGCAGCGCTCTTTTGAAGGTCTGACAAAAGTACTGAGGGTCGTGTGCTTCGAGGCTCGCGATGACGCTGTGCGGCACTTCCGCCTCCGGTTAACTTCAAAAGGTAGGCAACCTTATCAATGAAGTAACCATGCCCGATAAATCCCGTACTCCAGTAATCGTCGGCGCCGCACGCACGCCCATCGGCAAATTCCTCGGCGGGCTCTCTCCGTTGAGCGCTCCCGAGCTCGGCGCTGTCGCCATCCGCGAAGCACTCAAGCGGTCCAAAGTGCCGGTCGAGGACGTCCAGGAAGTCATCATGGGCCACGTGATCCAGGGCGGCACCGGCCAGGCGCCCGCGCGCCAGGCCGCGCTCAAGGCTGGGATTCCAGCAACGGTCTCCGCGGTCACCGTCAACAAGGTCTGCGGATCCGGACTCAAGGCGGTCATGCTCGCATCGCAAGCGATCAAGGCGGGCGACGCGCAGGTCATCATCGCCGGCGGGCAGGAGTCGATGTCCAACGCGCCGTATTACGTCTACGGTATGCGCAACGGCGTCAAGCTCAGCGACCAGAAGATGGTCGATGGCATGATCAAGGACGGGCTCTGGTGCGCATCGTGTGATGTCCACATGGGTAGCCACGCTGAATACACTGCTCGCAAAGCCAGCGTGACGCGCGAAGAACAGGACGAGTTCGCGGCCGCATCGCATCGCAAGGCAGTGACCGCGATCGAGGCAGGCAGATTCAAGAGCGAAATCGCACCGGTACAGGTTCCGGGCAAAAAGGGCCCCACCACGGTCGACACCGACGAAGGCCCGCGCAAGGACACTACAGTCGAGGCTCTCGCGAAGCTTCGTCCCGCATTCCCCGGCAAGAATGGCAACAACGACGAGCTGAGCGTGACCGCCGGAAACTCCTCGGGCCTGAACGATGGTGCCGCTGCGCTCGTCGTCGTCTCCGAGGAATACGCGAACGCGCACAACCTCGAGATACTCGGCCGCATCACCGGCTACGCGACTGGAGCAACGAATCCGGAGGATCTGTTCTTCGCCCCGATCAAAGCCGTGCGGAACCTGCTGAAGAAAACCGGAGCGCAACTAAGCGACTACGATCTGATTGAAGCCAACGAGGCTTTCGCATCGCAGGCGATCGCAGACGGTGAGCAGCTCGGCTGGGATTGGAAACGCGTCAACGTGAACGGCGGCGCGATCGCGCTCGGACATCCGATCGGTGCGAGCGGTGCGCGCGTCCTCACGACACTCCTCTACGCCATGAAGGAGCGCGGCGCGAAGAAAGGACTCGCGACGCTCTGTCTCGGGGGCGGCGACGCCGTTGCGCTCAGCGTTGAGCGCGCGAACTAACACCGATTGACGCCGGCGCCCAGCGCACGCCCGACGGTCGGCCGGTCATTACGACCGCTATGGCTGACCGTCGCGTTTTATATCATTTGCTTCGTCTCGCTCGGAATTCTGCAGACGACGGCGGCGTGGATCGGTGGTCCGGCGTCGATCATCACCACAGGCGCGCTTTTTCAGTGGATCTCGCTGGCCAGCGTCGTCATCGCCACCTGGATAATGTTGCGGCGGGTGGAGAAGCTGCCGTGGAGCACGGTTGGACTCGGTCGAACCGCCGCGGCACCGCAGTTGATCCTGAAAGGCGCCGCGTTCGGTGCGGTCACGATTGGAGTCGCGAGCCTGCTGCTTCTCGCGACACACATGATGCGCATCGATCGAACACCTCCGGGCAGCTGGTGGGGCGAAGCGGGCCATTCGACGATCGTTCTGCTTCCCGCCGCGTTTTTCGAGGAGCTCTTCATCCGTGGCTACGTCTTTGCCGTACTGCGACGTGCGTCGGGTTGGAGACTCGCGCTCATCGTCACGAGCGCCGTATTCGGACTTCTGCATGCGTGGAATCCCGGAGCCGACGCCGAGTCGATTCTGGCGGTGACAGTCGCCGGATTCTTTCTGGGCGCCATTCTTCTCGCGACTCGGAGTCTCTATGCGGCGGGTGCCGCGCACTTCGCGTGGAACTGGGTCATGTCGGGCGCCCTGCACATCGCTGTGAGTGGAGTACCATCGGCGGATCCCGATTATCGAGTCGTGGAGACTGGTCCGGACTGGCTTACGGGCGGAGGTTGGGGACCTGAAGGTGGATTGGCCGCCGTAGCCGTAATGTTCATCGCGATTTTTTACCTGTACGGGCGCTACCTGCGCCGGCTGGAGTGGAAAGCATGACCGACCGCGCTGCGGTTGTTGGAGCAGGACAGATGGGGAACGGGATCGCGCATGTCTTCGCGCAATCCGGATTCGACGTCGTGATGATCGACGTATCGCAGGAAGCGCTCGACCAGGGCCGGGCGACGGTTGCGAAGAATATCGAGCGACAGGTCAAGAAGGGGACGATCCCCGCCGAAGAACAGGTGAAGATCCTGTCGCGAATCGATCTCAGCATGGACATCGAAGCGGCGGCGAATGCGTCGCTCATCATCGAAGCCGCGAGCGAGGATAGCGGTCTGAAGTATCGGATCTTCACGGACCTCGATCGTATCGCGAAGCCTGCGACCGTGCTCGCCACCAACACGAGCTCGATCTCGATCACAGAGATCGGGCGGCGAACTTCGCGTCCCGACAAGGTCATCGGCATGCATTTCATGAATCCGGTGCCCGTCATGAAACTCGTCGAGATCATTCGCGGACTCGCGACGTCGGATCAGACGACGAAATACGTCACCGACATTGCGCAGCGGCTCGGGAAGACGCCGGTCGAGGTGAACGATTATCCCGGCTTCGTCTCCAATCGTGTGTTGATGCCGATGATAAATGAGGCGGTGTTCTGCCTGATGGAAGGCGTGGGCGAGGCGGAAGCGATCGATCAGGTCATGACCCTGGGCATGAACCACCCGATGGGGCCACTCGCCCTTGCCGACCTGATCGGACTCGACACCTGTGTCGCAATTCTCGAGGTGCTACGCGATGGACTCGGAGATCCAAAGTATCGCCCCTGTCCGCTGCTCAAGAAATACGTCGCCGCGGGCTGGCTCGGCAGAAAGAGCGGCCGCGGCTTCTATACCTATAGTAAGTAAGACCGAACGTGTCCTGGGCTCTTCACCCGCTCACCGAAGAACAGACCGAGGTTCAGAAACTTGCGCGCGACTTTGCCCGCGCTGAGATCGCTCCGCATTCCGCGGAGTGGGACCAGAAGGCCTACTTCGAGCCGTCGCTGGTGAAGAAGCTGGGCGAGCTCGGATTCCTCGGAATGATGCTGCCCGAGGCATACGACGGATTGGGCACGGACACGGGTACCTATCTCATCGCTCTCGAGGAGATCGCGGCGGCGGATGCGTCTGTCGCTGTGCTCATGAGCGTTCACAATTCGCTTCCGACGCAGATGATTCTGCGCTACGGAAGCGATGCGCAAAAAGACAGATTCCTCAAGAAGATGGCGCGCGGTGAGATACTGGGCGCCTTTGCTTTATCCGAGCCGGACGCTGGATCGGACGCGTCGGCGCTCTCGACGCAGGCGGTGAAGGACGGCAACTCGTGGATTCTGAACGGCACCAAGAGCTGGGTGACGAATGGCAATACCGCCGGCGCAATTCTCACCATGGCGCGCACGGACAAAACGGGCGCGCGGCGCGGAGCGCGCGGAATCGGAGCATTCATCATCACGCCGGATCTCCCCGGATTCAAAGTCGGCAAGAAGGAAGACAAGCTTGGACTGCGCGCCTCGCCGACGGTGCAGCTCACGTTCGACAACATGCGAGTGCCGGCTGACAATCTCCTCGGCGACGAGACGCAGGGATTCGTCTACGCAATGCAGTCGCTCGACAACGGTCGTCTGGGAATTGCGGCACAGGCGATCGGCATCGCGCGCTCGGCGCTCGAACACTCGGTTGTCTACGCGGGGGAGCGCAAGCAGTTTGGTAAGGCCATCAAGGAGTTCGAGGCAATCCAGTTCAAGCTCGCCGACATGGCGATGCGCGTGGCCGGATCGCGGGCCTTACTGCACGCCGCGGCGGCCGCGAAAGATCGCGGGCAGAACATCCGGCAGTTCAGCTCGATGGCAAAGTTGATGGCGAGTGAGACCGCGATGTGGGTGACTACGCAGGCGGTGCAGATCTTCGGCGGTTATGGCTACGTCAAGGATTATCCCGTCGAGCGCCTTATGCGCGATGCGAAAGTCACCGAGATTTATGAGGGCACTTCCGAGATCCAGCGGATCGTGATCGCGCGTGCTCTGTACGGCCACACATGAGGTTTCACCCTGGAATTACGAAATGAAATTGTTCGATACGCTGGCTGAGATGGGACACGAGGAAATCGTGATGTGCAGCGATCCCTCAGTCCGATACAAAGGCATTCTCGCGGTTCACAGCACCAGACTCGGGCCCGCACTGGGCGGAACGCGATTCTGGCAGTACGCGACCGACGAAGATGCGATCACCGACGCGCTCCGACTTTCGCGGGGCATGACGTACAAGAACGCCGTCGCTGGTCTTCATCTGGGCGGTGGCAAGTCGATCATCATCGGCGACAACAAGACCAAGGACCGTGAGAAGATCTTCCGCGCTCACGGTCGTTTTGTTGAAAGCCTGGGTGGCCGCTACATCACCGCCGAAGATGTTGGGACTAGCACGAAGGACATGGCGTTCGTGCAAATGGAGACGAGCCACGTTGCCGGCCTCGCCGGAAAATCGGGCGATCCTTCGCCGGTAACGGCGCATGGCGTCTTTCGCGCCGTGCAGGCGTCAGCCAACCGAAAGTGGGGCTCGGATACCCTCGAGGGGAAAACAGTCGCGATCCAGGGCTGCGGCAGCGTCGGAACATACCTCGCAAAGGAGCTGCACGAGGCAGGCGCAAAGCTGATCGTGTCCGATATCGACGCAGCGAAAGCGGAGAAAGTGTCCAGGATGACGGGCGCGAAGATCGTCAAGGGAGCCGCGATCTTCTCGGCCGACGCGGATATCTTCTCGCCGTGCGCTCTCGGCGGAATCATCAGTGACAAGACGATTCCGAAGCTCAGGGTCCAGATCGTCGCCGGCGGGGCGAACAACCAGCTCCTCGAGGAGCGTCACGGCGATGAGCTCCAGAAGCGCGGAATTCTCTACGCGCCGGACTACGTCGCGAACGCCGGCGGCGTGATCAACGTCTACGGCGAAATCTCCGGATGGGACGCCCAACGCGCGCTGGACAAGGCCGACGATATATACGATACCATTCTGAAGGTGTTCGACATCGCTGAGGCGAAGCATATTCCAACGTATGAGGCGGCGGATCGCCTGGCGGAGCTGCGCCTGGCGGAGGCAAAATGAGCGAGACTATTCCAATCGCTTCTGATCATGCCGGCGTCGAGATGAAGAATCGTCTCGTCTCCGAGCTGAAGAAGCTGGGCTACACTCCCGATGACATTGGGTCTAACGATCCGAGCAAACCCGATGACTATCCCGACTACGCGCATCCCCTCGCCAAAGAAGTTTCGGAGGGGGAGGCCAAGCGCGGAATTCTGCTCTGTGGCAGCGGCGTCGGCATGGACATCGTCGCCAACCGGTATCCCGGAGTCCGCGCCGCTCTTGCTTGGTCTCCCGCGATCGGAGAGCTGTCGCGCGAGCACAACGACTCCAACGTGCTGGTCCTTCCGGCCAGATTCATGACGGACGATCAGGCGATCGAGACCATGAAAGGCTGGCTGGACGCTAAATTTGAAGGCGGGCGCCACGAGCGCCGCGTGAAGAAGATCGAACCGAAGGATATTTGATGGGCGGGCCAACGCCGCTCCGACCACAGGACACCTGATGCCGCAGACACACGCAGCGCCGCCAAAACCCACGCCCAGGATCGCGATGCCGACGGGCAACCTCGCGCAGAGCGATCAGGAGATCGCGCGCTTCATCGATCTCGAGGTCAACCGCCAGCGCACCGGACTCGAGCTGATCGCGAGCGAAAATTTCGTCTCGATGGCGGTGCTGGAGGCGATGGGGACTCCTCTGACCAATAAGTACGCGGAGGGATTGCCCGGAAAGCGCTACTACGGAGGATGTGAGTTCGTGGACATGGTGGAGCAGTGCGCAATCGACCGGGTGAAGCAACTGTTCGCCGCCGACCACGCCAACGTCCAGCCACACTCCGGCGCGCAGGCGAATGCCGCGGTGTATCTCGCGTTCCTCAAGCCGGGTGACGTCGTGCTCGGTCTGGATTTGTCGCAGGGCGGACATCTCACCCACGGCTCGCCAGTGAATTTTTCGGGGCTTCTGTACCACGCGATTCACTATGGCGTCGGTGACGATGGCCGCATCGACTACGCGCAGATGCAGAAGATCGC
>DASWGL010000439.1:0-5915 GCA_036393735.1 Gemmatimonadaceae bacterium
AACGAGGAGAGAACCATGTCTGAACAGAACGAGGCCGCCGCGCGGATAGCGTTCGAGGTCTGGACCCGCGGCGATCTCGACCGGCTCGATGAGATCCTCGCCTCCGAAGGTACTGGTTGATTAGGTAGGCAATCTTCACCCGTTGGCGCATCCCGAACACTACGCTGAGTTGCCAACCAGCGACACGAGCCTGCTCCCGGTCATCGGATCGGTCTTACCAAACGACAGCGCGTACTCGAGCAGCTCAAGGGTCCACCGCTTGCGGAGGGCACGGTCCTGACAATACAGCCGCTGATGAAGCGGAACGCGCGCCGTCTGCGGAGATATGGCCCAGCGAGCGAACTCGTAGGAGTGGAACAGATAGACAATCGGCCGATCGAGTCGAACGGCCTCGGCCAAAAGGGCCCGGAACAAGTTTTTCATGAAGCGCAGCCCGAAGAGATAGAGAACGCCCGAGATGAACGGAAAACCGATCGAGCTCAGCGGCACGACGATGAGCGGGACCGAGCCTCTCCGATAGGGTGTCCGCGAATCCGGTCGGTAAGCACTCCGCGGCGCGGTCAGCCAAGCGATGCTACCGCCAGCACAACTACCGATGTCGAGGCGCTGAGGGCACACTGAGAAGTCGGCGGAGTAACCGGTTTCCACGAGGACCTTCTGCGTTACAGCGGAGGTTTCCATCCGAGGGCCGCGAAAGCAGCGGGGTTGGCCGCCGCGAGGTACGGCTATGGCGATTCGGCGCGTCGCCTCCTCGATTACCCAGCGCGTTCGACTTTCCGGCATCCGCCGAAAGTCCTCGTCCGGTGCGTGGGTCATGCCGTGGCATCCGATCTCATGGCCAGCTAATGCGAGCCGCCCGAGCTCAGGTGCGAACCGTTGCGCCGCATCGGATGTGGCGAAGATCGTCATGGGGATCCCGAGCCTTCCCAGATCGCTCTTCAGGCACTCGAGCGCGCAGCGCTGATCTTCGAGGTCGTGGTCATTCGCGATCTCGAAATCCATGGTCACGAGGAGTGGTACCGAACGGCGCATCGGTTACGAAATCCTTACCGACCAAGCGCGATGCCGGATGACTTGGGCGACCAGCCATGGCGGCTCGATCACTGTGCGCGGCCACATGCGCTGCGGCTCTAGCCATAAGCGGTACAGCCATTCCAGGCGCAGGCGACGCATCGACAGGGGCGCGCGAGGCTTAGTCTCCGATATGAAGTCGAAGAGCCCACCGACATTCCAGACGACGGACACGCCGAGATCGTTTCGGTTACGAATCGCGAACTCCTCCTGCCGCGGAAAACCACGGCTGTTGACGAGCAGGCGTGCTCCGCTCGCGCGGATCTCCGCGGCCACCGCAGGCTCGTCGTCCGGGCGAAAATACCCGCTGCGATGACCAGCGACGGCGAGCGACGGCCAGCGGGACTGGATGCACGCGATTGCCTTAGCCTTCACCTCGGCTGTGCCCCCCAGGAAGAAAGCCGGTATGCGGGCGCGCTCTATCCGATCGAACACGAGCGGATAAAGGTCCGTGCCGTTGATATCGTCGAGCCAACCTCTGCCCATGGCGAGCGCGCCGAGCTTGAGCCCGATCCCGTCAAACAGGAGCCGGCATTCCCCAACGATCTGCGATCTCAACCCTTCATCCCCGCAGAGCAAATAGTAGTTGTGCAGGTTGATGTGTGAGATGAGCAGGGGCGGCCGATTTCGCTGGGCGGCGGCTTCGCTCGCGAGCCACTGAGCAGTGCTCTCGAGGTTGCCCACTAATAAAGGGAGATCAAGAAAGTCGAGCTCGCGGATCATGGACGCCGCCCCAAAATGTGCTCCGCGGCCAGCTCGATGTAGAACGACGCCGCATCGACCACCTCGCTCTTCCATTTGCGCCGTGGCTCTTGCAGGAACCGATGCAACCACTCGAGTGATGACCGTTGCATCCAGACCGGGGCTCGGCGGACTTGGCCGGTAAGGAGCTCGAAGCCTCCTCCGACTCCCGTGGCGAACGGGATCACTGCCAAACGGTCGCGGTGATCGAACAAGAACCGCTCTTCTCTGGGCGTTGGCAGGCCGAGGAAGAGCATCTGCGCGCCGCTGGCCGTCACTTTGTCGAGTACGCTCTCCTCCTGTTCGAGGGTGAAGTATCCGTCCCGCGCGTCGGCCAGCACCGCGCTGCCGTACTTGTGAACAATGGCCTCGGCAGCGGCGCCGATCGTGTGCCTCGTTCCGCCCAGGAGGTATGCCCGGTAGCCACGCAGGGCTGCAAGCCGGAAGAGCGCCTCCATGAGGTCGACCGAAGTGATGCGCTCCGGCACCGGATTTCCGTATAGGCGTGTCAACCAGACCACCGACTGCCCGTCGGCATTGATGATGTCGCTCGTCACGACATGCTCGTGAAGGCGCGGGTCGTGCCGCATCTTCGCGAGTTGGGCCGCATCGACCACACAGTGGCGGATATGATGTCCGTCGCGTATCGCGGCTTCGACCCTCCAGACTACTTCCGCAAGCGTCAGCCGGTCGATCGGACAGCCGGATACGAGGACCCGCCCCGGGTTCAGTGCCTGCTCTGGGACCCCCTGCCCTGTGTGTCCCATGGTACGCGGTACGCCGTGCAGTCGATTTAGCATCCATGCGTCGTCGGTGTTGAGGATTTGTTCCATGAAGCTTTACATCTGCTTCAGAGCGAAGCGTCCGAGCGCAGGAGCATGCGGAATCGCTTGCAGGTGATCTCCGCGATGATACGCCCGAGCATTGGCGGGTCGTCGACGAGGTAACGGCGCGCGTACCTCCTGGGGGCGACCAGCAGTTGGAACAGCGATTCAAGGCCACCCCGTTGCATCCATCGCGGTGCCCGCGGGATCTCCCCCGCGATAACGTCGATGACGCTGCCCACGCCGGCAGCGACAGGCCCTCCCACCTCCTCGAGATGGCGCGCAATCCATAGGTCCTGCTTCGGGCAGCCGAGCCCGACAAACAGGAACCGCGGGGCGAATTCGCGGATCGCTCGGGTCAGCGCCGCCTGATCTCCAGCCCAGCCCCGTGCATCGAAGCGCCCGCCGTACATCCCGGCCACCCGGAGCGTGGCGTGCTTTTGACGAAGAACCGCCGCCGCCCGCTCGGCGACCCCCGGACCACCGCCGAGGAGCAGCACACCATGGCCTCTTTCCACGGCAGCGAGCACGCACTCGCGGACAAGATCGTGTCCTGTGATTTGCTCGGGCACTCCTGCCCAAAGGAAATGCGTCAGCCAAAGCAGGAGCTTCCCGTCGGTGACCGCGAGCCCCGACTCGTTCAAGACCTCCGCGAACGTGGGATCGCACCGTGCGATCCTGATGAAATCGATGTTGACGGTCACGACTTGAAGCGGCCTGCACTCGGCTGCCGCGCTTCGGATTGTGCACATCGCACTGTCCAGGCCGACGAGATCCAGCCCGATCCCGAGCACGTCCACCCTCGGCCTGGACGAGCCAACAGCACCCTCGCTGCGCACTCCCGTCGTGGCACCGCCGGATGACGCATGCGAACAGTCTGACGCGCACACACCCGTTCACCGCGCTGGCGAATCGTCCACGACGTCAGCCCTGTCGCCGAGGTTCTTGCCTGCGCCAGCGAGCTTCAGCCGCTCCTGTATCAAGCGAGGCCACCACTGCGGCTGGATCAGCACGTCCATCGAGAGAAAGCACTCCTGCGTGCATATGCACTCGGTCTCCTGGATCCAGTTGCGGACCTCGTCGCCGCGCGGAGAGTTCCACAGAGCCCGGAGATCATAGTCAAAGTCTCGAATGTTCCCGATCGTGTGCTCGAGCAGCTCGCAGGGACGCACGGTCCCGTTGCTGTAGATGACCGCCGCGAGCGCACCGGCCGAGCAGCCGCCGCCGCGGCGCGTTCCCGTGATCGTATCGTAGATCATCTGGCGGCGGGTGGCGTTCTTCGCGCTGAGCCACGGCGCTGTCGGATGGCCCCGATGTCCACCGTAGCGGCCTGCCGCAATGCGGCTCGCGATTAGCTTGTGAGCCGCGATGTAATTCATCGGATCGACTTCGCTCGCCGTGGGATCCCTGGGTACGCCGCGCGTGATGTTCACCATCCACTCACCGTCGGGGTTCACTTCCGCCGCGATTTTGCTCATCGCCTCGACCTCGTGCTGGTTCTGTTTGGAGATCGTCGAGATGATGCCGACGTCGAAATGGGCGTACTTCCGCTTGAGCTTGTTGAGTTCGCGGACGGTCGTAAGCACCCGCTGGAAGCTGCCGGCCATGTTTCGGATCCGATCGTGGGTCTCTTCGGTACCATCGAGCGAAACGTCGACGCGGAAGGGGATCGTCGAGTTCACTTGCAGCATGCGCTCGGTCTTGGTGACGATCAGATCGGTCACGAATCCGGACGTTGGGATTTGATAGCGGAACAGACGCGTCTTCTTTGCGAACATCTCCGTGATCTCAACGATGTCCTTCCGGATGAATGCTTCGCCGCCCGTGATCGTCAGGAACGTGATCATGTCGATCGACTCTGCCATCCGCTCGAGCTCGTCGAAGCTCAAACGCTCGTAGTCGACTGCGTTCGTCTTGATGAGATCCCCGCGATCGTCGCCGTCGACGGCCTGCAGAGGACCAGCCTTCTTGCGCTTTCCGGTTAAATTCTGGGCCTTCCAGTCCTCATTGAACCAGCAATGGCTGCATTTCATCCAGCAGGAGTCGCTGACAAAGAGAATGATGTATTGCGGTGTACGCAAGGCGCGTGATAACGCGCGAGTGACGCCCTTGTAGATCTCAGCTCGCATTCCCATTGAAAACCTCAAATCTCATCGCCCACCGCGTCGAAGTAGAATCACCTTGATCGTTTTGAGCAGAATCAGCAAATCGAGACTGATCGAAGCATTTTTGATATAAAACAGGTCATAGGCGAGCTTTTCCTGGTTGTCTTCAATGGTGACACAATAACCGCGGTTGACCTGGGCCCAGCCGGTCATGCCCGGTTTGACCGCCCAACGTTGTTGGTAGTGGGGAATGCTTTCCGCGAATTCCTGCTCCTGCTTAGGAACGAATGGCCGCGGTCCGACAAAGCACATCTCACCCCGGAGAATATTGAAGAGCTGTGGCAACTCATCAATGCGGATGCGCCGGAGCAACCGACCGACGCGTGTGCGGCGGGGATCGCCGATCGCCGCCGGCTGATAGTTTTCGTTCGAGTCTGGGCCGTCGATCATGGTGCGGAACTTGTAGAGCGTGAAAATCTTGCCATCCTGACCGATGCGCTTCTGTCGGAAGATTATCGGGCCCGCAGAGTCCAGCCGAATCGCCAAGGCAGTCAACGCCATTATCGGCAGGGCCACCACTAGGGCGAGAGCGGAAAAAACAACGGGAGCGACGCACTGGTATATCAGCCATGGGTGGGAAGCGCGCATGCCGGGAGAAAAGAGCAAGCAGCTCAAACGCAAACAGTGGACCGGAATTTTTCCAGTAACGGCCTCGTACAGCTCAGCTCCGTCCTGGATGGTCACCCCGCGGTTTTTCAGCCGGAGCAGGGTTTCCACCGGCAAGCTTCCTCTCCAATCGCCCAAAGCGATGATGACGCTATCCGGCTGACAACTTGCGACGCGGCTGAGGAACGTTTGCCCGGTCAGCTGCCCAACCACCCGGATACCCAGTTCCGAACGCGATCCCAGCTCTATTCTCAGAGACTCCGCGAGTTTCCCGTCGCCGAGTATCAGTGCCCGCTTGGCGAATCGCGGCAGAGTACTTACCGCCATAAACAGGTGCCGCCACAGCAAAAGCAGGATCGCCACCAGAATGAAGCCGAGCAGAAAAATTCCTCGGCCAAGGTGCAGGGGTGGATAGAAATGATAGAGAACAGCGAGGAGAAAGTACGCGGTGCCCAGCACCCGGATCATGCGCCCCAGCACTTCGCGCCGATTACTTAGGATCGAGGTG
>DASWGL010000440.1:0-3675 GCA_036393735.1 Gemmatimonadaceae bacterium
TACGTGGCAAAGTCAGTGTCGAGCCCTAAGGAACCGGCAAACGTGTTTCTGCGGGTGCACCGGCGCTTCTAGATGCAGAAGCCGGGTTTCCGAGTCGATCGCGCCGTCGAGATTCGGCGATGCTGAAACTCTCGTTCGTCGCCGCCGCGGCGTTCGTGATCGCCGTACCGCTGGACGCCCAGAAGGTGCGCCTGGACGTGACCCTTCCCCAGCAGACCGCGTGGGCCGACGAGCCACCGGCGGTTTCATCCGCGGGATTGCTATCCGACGCTTCGATGCGCGATCTGCTGGCGAACGGATTTCCCGCGCGCCTGCACTACCGGCTCGAGCGATGGGCGTCCGGCCGCTGGTTCGACGATCTCAAGGCCGCGTTCGAGTGGGATGTCATTCTCAAGTACGACGTGCTCGGCAAGAAGTACCAGGTGGTGCGGGTCGTGAACAAGAAGGCCGAGGCGCTCGGGGAGTTTCCGGTCGCGGGTGATGCGGAGACGGCGGTGGAGGCGCCGTACAAGGTCGCGATTCAGCTCCCGAAAAAGGGGGAGCGCGGGTACTACAACTTGCTGCTGGATGTGGAGACGCTGTCGCTGAGCGATCTCGACGAGGTGCAGCGGTGGCTTCGGGGGGAGCTTAAGCCGGCGGTTAGCGGGAAGAAGAATCCGGGAACGGCTTTGGGGCGCGGGGTGAGGACTCTGGTGGTGCGGTTGCTTGGTGGGGAAAAGCGGCATTACGAAGCTAGAACGGGCACATTCCGCCCCTGATAACTACAAACTGAACGGGATCCGAGATCTCAGAGGCATCGTGTTCAGTTGGTAGAAACTACGCTCAGACGTTCCCGGTGTGCTTTCGGACTGCGCCAATGTCTGTGCCGTACGGTCCCCAATAGTGCCGTCGCGGCGTGGTTACCACCGACTGGCATCTACGCTGCTCAGATCTCGGATCCCGTTCAGTTTGCAGTTATGAGATCTCGGATCCCGTTCAGTTTGTAGTTGTGAGATCTCAGATTCCGTTCGGTTGCAGTTAACTGACCCGGTGCACCCCGTGATGCGGGTGGCGATTCTCGAGATCCTCGAGATGATGGAGCGTCTCTTCGCCGTAGAAGATCCGAATGTACTTCGCCTGGGTCGGCGTCAGACGCCGGACGGCCCAGCTCAGGTGCACGAAGTGCGGCTCGACCGGGGCATGCAATGGATGCATTCCGATCTCGCTAGGGAGGTTGTTCGCTTTCCTCGTGTTGCAGGGGCTGCAGGCGGTGACGACGTTGGTCCAGTCGTTCGCGCCCCCGCGGGAGAGTGGAATGAGGTGGTCGCGAGTCAGTGATTCGCGCGGCTTAAGCTCGATCTGCGGTCGTCCGCAGTACTGGCAGCGGTAGCGGTCGCGCGCGAACAGGAAGGTGTTCGTAACCTGGCGGCGGAAGCGGCGTGGGACATGGATGAAGCGCATGAGCCGGATCACCGCGGGGCGAGGCAGCGTCAACCTCTCGGATCGAACAACGCGATCAGAATCTGCCTCGACGATTTCCGCCTTTCCATCGATCACCAGCCGCAGCGCGCGGCGCAGCGGGACCATCGTCAATGGCTCAAACGAAGCATTCAGTGCCAGACAACCAACGATCAAGCACTCCTCCTGGGCGAACCCACCAAAATATACAACTGGTACACCACTACCACTCGGCCTGATGCACTACCTATGCGACGATTGGCCCGTCAGCATCGTTACCCTTTTTTACTTCGTGGAACGGCCACTTACGACTACCGGCCGGGGGCGGTGAGCGGAGCGGCTACGGGCTTCGTGCTGCCACTAGATGCGTTCGGGTTTAGCCCGCAGCCACTAGCCGCTCCGCCTCGAGCCCCCAGCCGGTAGTCGTATGTTGCAGTTAACCCGCTTAACCAACCTAGATGGCCGACGCCGACATGTCACCAACCGGCTCCCGGGTAACCTTCCCACGGGCGGTCGTCGATGCGGCTTTGTGCCAAGGAACCGGCGTCAGCCAGCCATAACGGTCTTCCAGAACCCCGGAAGCGATTCCCATGTACTCGCGCTGAATTTCCAGCGTGAGCGCGCCCGGCTTCCCTGCTCCGACCTGAATGCGGTCGACGGACCGGATCGGTGTTATCTCGGCAGCGGTTCCAGTGAAGAAGAGCTCGTCCGCGATGTAGAGCATCTCGCGCGGGAGCGACGTTTCAACGACTTCAACTCCCATGTCGCGCGCGATCTGAATGACGGAGTCACGCGTGATTCCATTGAGAATTCCGGAGCTGATCGTCGACGTGAACAACTTGCCGTCGCGGACGAGAAAGAGATTCTCACCGCTCCCTTCCGACACCAGGCCGAACGAGTCGAGCATGATGCCTTCGACGTAGTTGTCGACGCGCGCCTGCATCTTGGAGAGCTGGCCGTTCAGATAGTTCCCGCCAGCCTTCGCCATCATTGGAAAGGTGTCGGGAGCGGGCCGTCTCCAGCTCGATACGCACACATCGGCGCCGTTCTTGAGAGCATCGGCGCCCAGGTAGGTGCCCCAGGTCCATGGAATGATGAAGACTTCGAGCGGCGTGTCGTGCGGAAGGACGCCCATCTGCTCGCCAGTTCTGATCGCGACGGGCCGCAGGTAACAATGCGGCAATCCATTCTCGGCGACTGTTTCAACCGCGGCCCTCGACATTTCATCGATCGAGTACTTGAGCGGCATGCGGTAGATCTTGCACGAATCCACGAATCGACGCATGTGGGAACCGAGTCGGAAGACCGCGGGCCCGTTCGGTGTCTCGTAACAACGAATGCCTTCGAACACACTCGAGCCGTAGTGAACGACGTGACTCATCACGTGGATCGTGGCGTCTTCCCAATCCACGAACTCGCCGTCGCGCCAGATACGGTGGTGGTTATCTACAGCCGTCATGAACCAGGTTTCCTTACTGGGGGGAGGTTGAATTTACCGAAACGGTCACGTTGTTCGCTACGGGCCGATCAACCTCTCGCCGCCCAATGAGCCAGAGCCCTTCCGATCGTCCGCACGCGCTCGCCCAGCGCGTTGTCGAGCGCCAACGCCCGTCCTCGATCTACAAGCATGCGCCCACGGACTGTTACTAGTTCGGCCGAGCGACCGGGGAGTGCGAAGATCGCGGAGGAGTACGGATCCCCAACCGGGGTCGTGCGAGGAATGTCGACCCGAAACGCCGCGAGGTCGGCGTCCTTGCCAACCTCGAGCGACCCGACCCGCGAATCGATTCCAAGCGCACGCGCGCCGCCAATCGTTGCCAGCTCCAGCGCCTGGTGCGCACCGAATGCATCGTGCTTGCGGGCGGCGGCGCGATGAATGAGGACGGCCAGACGCGATTCGTCGAGAATGTCCATGCGATTGTTGCTCGCCACCGAATCGGAGCCCATACCGACGCGAATACCCGCGGCCAGCAACGGCAGGAGCGGCGCGATGCCGTGCCCGAATTTCGCATTGGACGCAGGACAGTGCGCCACCGCACAGCGGCGACGCGCCATGATCTCTATATCGACATCGTCGACACGCACGCAATGGATGAGAAGCGGCCCGCGCTCCAGCGCGCCGTGCTGCTCGAGCAGCGCGATTGGCGAACGTGCCCGGCGGCCGACGGCAATTCCCCGCCGTCGCCAGCGATCGGCGAAGTCGCCGGTTCCGCTTGTCACGATATCGTACTCCGGCTC
>DASWGL010000441.1:0-11222 GCA_036393735.1 Gemmatimonadaceae bacterium
TCGCATTAATATCGTCGAGGCAGCTGAAGTCATCGAGATGTCGGAGAAGCCGACTTCGGGCCTGCGAAAAAAGCCGAATAGCTCGATGGTCGTCGGACTCAAGTTGCAGGTAGATGGAAAATCCGACGCCTTCGTCTCCGCCGGCAACACCGGTGCGCAGATGGCCTCATCGGCGATGCTGCTGAAGCTCCATCCAGGCCTCACACGTCCCGCGATTGCCACGGTATTCCCGACGGCGCGCCAACCGGTGATCGTTCTCGATTCCGGCGCGAACGTCGACTGTTCCTCGACAGAGCTTCTTCAGTTCGCGTGGCTTGGCGCGGTTTACGCTGAGTGCATCTTCGGCCGTCCCGATCCTTCGATCGGCCTGCTCTCGATCGGAGAGGAGCCGGAGAAAGGGAATGCGGTCGTGAAGGAGGCGCACGTGCTCTTCCGGAAGGCGGGGTTCAACTTTCACGGGAACCTCGAGGGCCGCGATTTGCCGGCCGGCGCGAGCGAGCGCGGCCCCTTCGACGTCGTAATTTGCGATGGTTTCGTCGGCAATGTCGTACTCAAGTTCTACGAAGCCGTGGCGCCAATGATCGTTCGCTTGCTGAGCGAGCACCCGGGTATCGACGCCGGACACGTGCGAGCGGCTCTCAAGGGATTCGATTCCACCAACTATGGTGGCGCTCCGCTTCTCGGAGTGAGAGGGGTCAGCATCATCTGCCACGGCAACTCACCGCCGCGCGCCATCAAGAATGCGATCCAGGTTGCGGTCCGAGCCGTTGAGACCCGCATGAATGATCAGATCGGTGAGAAGCTCAAGGCTGCCGCGCCTGCCATCAACGCGATAGCGGAGTCGGCGTGAAGCGACCAATCGCAGCCGTCGTCGGCACCGGACGCGGACTACCCTCACACGTAATGACGAACCACGACTTCGCGTCCATCGGAATCGAGACGTCTCACGAGTGGATCTTCGAGCGAAGCGGAATAGTCGAGCGGCGGGTGGCAAAGAATGGCGAGACTACCTGTTCCATGGCCTCCGATGCTGGTCGCAAGGCGATGGAAGTTGCGGGGGTTCACCCCGGCGAGATCGACGTGATCGTGCTCAGCACGGCCACACCCGACCGGCTCCTTCCCTCGACCGCGGTCGACATTCAGGCCGAGCTTGGTGCGACCCGAGCCGCGGCATTCGACATCGGCGCCGCGTGCGCCGGCTGGCTCTACGCGATGTCCACCGCCGAAGGGCTCATCATGTCCGGCACAGCCGAGACTGCGCTCGTTATCGGGTCGGAGAAGATGAGCGCGATAGTCGACTGGAAGGATCGCTCGACCTGTGTCCTTTTCGGCGATGGAGCGGGCGCCGCGGTGCTCAAGCGCAGCAAGGGCGGTAAGGGAATTCTGTCTGCCTACATGCGGAGCGACGGGAAGCTCGCCGACCTTCTCTATCGGCCCGATGGCGGAGCGACGACGCCGATGTCCGTGGAAGTCCTCGAGAAGCGCTCGCATCTTGTGAGAATGGCGGGGCGCGAAGTCTTCAAGCACGCGGTGCGTTCCATGTCCGACGCTGCCGACCGGGCGCTCGACGGCGCGCGCCTCACGGGAAGCGATATCGATCTCCTCATTCCGCACCAGGCCAACGTTCGCATCATCGAGGCGACGGCGAAGCATTCCGGCATCCCGATGGACAAGGTCTACGTGAACGTCGACCGCTACGGCAACACCTCTTCCGCGTCGATTCCGATCGCCCTCAACGAGGCGATCGAATCGGGAAGAATCAAGGACGGTTCCACGGTCATGATGGTCGCATTTGGCGCCGGATTCACCTGGGCGTCGATGGTCATTCGCTTTTAAGCGGTGGATATCGTTCTGCTCTTTCCCGGCCAGGGCTCGCAGAAGCCGGGGATGGGGAAAGATCTGGCCGAAGCATTCCCGGTCGCGCGAGGAGTTTTTGGTGAGGTCGACGCCGCGCTCGGACTGGACCTGAGTCGCCTCTGCTTCGAAGGACCGGCAGACGAGCTGACTTTGACCCGCAATGCGCAGCCGGCCCTTTTTGCGCACGGCGCTGCTGTGTGGGCACTGACCAAGGACGCGCTGCACCAGCACGTCCGCGCGGCGGCGGGACATTCTCTCGGAGAATTCACGGCATATCACGCTGCCGACGCCGTCAGCCTTCCTGGTGCCGCGAAGCTCGTGAGGAGGCGCGGCGAGCTGATGTACGAAGCGGGCGCTTCGCGCCCAGGAACCATGGCCGCGATTCTTGGAGCTACGACGACGACGATCGAGCAGATCTGCCAGCGCGCCAGCAAGGAGGCGGGACTCGTCGTGCCCGCCAACTTTAACACTGACGAGCAGGTCGTGATCTCAGGTGAAATCGCCGGTGTCGAGCGCGCTATGGAGATCGCCAAGGAGGCGGGGGCCAAGCGGGCAATCAAGCTTCCTGTGAGCGGGGCATTCCATTCGCCACTCATGGAGCCGGCCGTAGTCGGGCTCACTGATGCGATCGCGACCTCGGCCTTTATGGATCCACTTTATCCAGTTTACTCGAACGTGACCGCCGGAGCCTCGACCACGGCGGTCGCCGCGAAGGATCTGCTGCTACGGCAGCTCACATCGCCGGTTCGCTGGTCGGCAGCGATCAGAAGCATCGCGACCACTTTTCCGGAGGCGCTCTACGTCGAGATGGGCCCGGACAATGTTCTGAGCGGTCTGATGGGGCGTCTCGTCAAAGGCGCTCGTACCTTCTCCTGCGGAACCGCTCTGGAAGTCGAAAACCTTCTCCAGACGGTCGTCTCGTGAAGATCGATCTTACCGGAAAGAACGCACTTATCACGGGGAGCACACGGGGAATCGGACGCGCCATTGCGGAGGCTTTTGCGCAATCCGGTGCGCGCGTCGCCATCGTTGGCCGCGATCTGCAACGTGCGGAGGAGGCAGCGTCTGCCATTGGCAACAACGCCTCGGGCTTCGCGGCTGATGTCGGTGATACGGCAGCGATAGCCAAGCTCGTGGGCGATGTCGAGAGGGCGTTCGGGTCGATCGACATTCTCGTAAACAATGCGGGAATCACCCGGGACAACCTGGTGATGCGACTGAAAGACGAGGACTGGGACGCCGTCCAGAACGCCAATCTTCGCGGCGCTTTCGCGGCGATTCGGGCCGTTTCGAGAGGGATGATGAAGAAGCGCAGCGGGCGGATCATCAACATCGCGAGCATCGTCGGCCTGATCGGGAACAAGGGTCAGGCCAACTATGCCGCGAGCAAGGCCGGGCTCATCGCCCTTACCAAGTCCGTCGCCAAGGAGTTGGGGTCCCGAAACATCCTCGTCAACGCCGTTGCGCCTGGATTCATCGAAACCGAGATGACCGCCGCCATGACCCAGGAGGCCCGCGACGCACTGGGCCAACAGATTGCACTTGAACGCCTTGGCTCGGTACAGGATGTCGCCGCCATGGTAGCTTTCCTCGCTTCGGACCTCGCCTCCTACATTACAGGACAGGTGTTCGTCGTGGATGGCGGAATGGTGATGTAACTTTTTATCAGATATTCGGTTAGATATATTTCACGACACCCCCATAAACACGAGGACACCCATCAAATGGCCGACAATTCCAACAAGGTCAAAGACATCATCGAGAAAGAGCTTGGTGTGGAGCGGGAAAAGCTGACCAACGAGGCGAGCTTCATCGAGGATCTCGGTGCCGACAGTCTGGACATCGTCGAGCTCGTGATGGAGTTCGAGAAGGAGTTCAACATCGACATCCCTGATGAGGACGCCGAGAAGCTGCGCACTGTCGGTGACGCGCTCGGCTATCTGAACCAGAAGGTCGGAGCGTAATGAAGAGACGAGTCGTCGTCACTGGCATGGGGGCGATTACCCCCGTCGGTAACGATGTGGCGACGACCTGGCGGTCCCTGATCGAAGGGAAGTCGGGAACCGCGCCTATCACCAAATTCGACGCGTCGAAATTTCCCGTTCGATTCGCCGCCGAAGTGAAGGGCTTCAATCCGCTCGACTTCATGGATCGAAAGGAAGCGAAGCGCGCGGATCAGTACACGCAATACGCGGTCGCTGCGTCCCGCCAGGCGATGACCAACGCCGGCCTCGTTGAGCGGAACGGTATGGACCCCGACCGCATCGGGGTCATAATCGGCAGCGGCATTGGCGGGCTCAAGAGCTTCGAGGAGCAGCACGACGTCTACCGGGAACGTGGGGTGGGAAAAATCTCTCCCTTCTTCATCCCGATGTTCATCGCCGACATAGCCGCCGGGATAGTGTCGATGATGTTCAACGCGAAAGGGCCAAACTACGCCACCGTATCGGCTTGTGCCACGAGTGCTCATGCAATAGGTGATGCCTACCGGACCATCCAGTATGGCGATGCGGATCTCATGATCACCGGCGGCGCGGAAGCCACCGTGACGCCGATGGCGATCGGCGGATTTGCCAACATGAAAGCGCTGTCCGAGCGCAACGACAGTCCCGAGACGGCCTCTCGTCCGTTCGACGCGACCCGCGACGGGTTCGTGATGGGAGAAGGAGCAGGCATCCTCATTCTCGAGGAGCTCGAGCACGCACTGGGGCGGGGAGCCACGATTTACGCCGAGATAGTCGGATATGGCGCAACGGGCGACGCCTACCACCTGACCGCGCCGGCACCGGACGGCGAGGGCGCGCAACGCGCCATGAAGCGCGCGCTCAAGGACGCTGGATTGGAGCCCAAAGATATTCAGTACATAAACGCGCACGGCACATCGACTCCTGCCAACGACTTTAACGAGACTCGCGCGATCAAGGCGGTATTCGGAGAAGAGGCGAAGAAAGTAAACGTCAGCTCTACAAAATCGGCTACTGGACACATGCTGGGTGCCGCCGGCGCTGTGGAAGCCGTCGTCAGCGCGATGGTCGTGGGAACGGGCATCATCCCGCCGACGATCAACTACAACTGCCCCGAGCCCGAGCTCGACCTCAACTACACGCCCAACACTTCCGTCAAACGCGACGTCAACGCCGTTCTGAGCAATAGTTTTGGCTTCGGTGGTCACAACACCACCCTCGCCATCAAGCGTTACAAGCCCTGAGCCGATGACTCTCCCTCCGGAGATCTCGCTCGACCTCGCCAGGATCACCGATCGCGCCGTCAGAGTCGTCGGGGAGAAGGTGGCGTCGCACGAGCGTATCTCACACGCTGATGCGGAGCTCCTCTTTACGTCGCCCGATCTCCTCGGAGTCGGGATGCTCGCGGACTACGCCAATCGCCGCAAGCACGGCGACATCGTGACGTTCGCGGCCAATCAGCATATCAATCCGACGAACGTCTGCTACCTCCGGAAGACCTGCGTCTTCTGCTCCTTCGCGCGCCTTCCGAAGGAAGAGGGAGCATATCACTATACCCTCGACCAGGTGTATGCCGAAGCGGAGACGGCGGACAACGGCTTGACCAAGGAATTTCACATCGTCGGCGGGCTCGACATGAAAGCGGGCCTCCAGTACTACAGCGAGATGTTCAGAGGTCTCAAGACGCGTCACCCGCAGGTTCACATCAAGGCGCTCACAGCCGTCGAGATCGCGCACATCGCGCGCATTGATAAACTTTCGATCGAGCATGTCCTCACAGCCCTGCGCGAAGCTGGACTGGACACCTTGCCCGGCGGCGGAGCCGAAGTCTTCGGCAAGGGCGTGCGCATGACGATCGCTGATAAAAAGCTCGCGGCCGAGGACTGGATCGATGTCCATCGGACCGCGCACCGGCTTGGGATTCGATCGAACTGCACAATGCTTTACGGGCACGTTGAGACCATTCAGGACCGCGTCGAGCACCTTTCGATGCTTCGCGATCTCCAGGACGAATCTCACGGCTTCCTCGCCTACATTCCGCTCGCCTATCACCCCGACAACAACGAGCTTGGAATCGAGCTCGGCCGGCAGGGAACTGCGACAACCGGTTTCGATGATCTCCGCAATCTCGCCGTCGGCCGACTCTTCCTCGACAACTTCGATCACATCAAGACCCATTGGATCATGGTCACACCGTTTCTCTCGCAGACCTCTCTGGCGTTCGGAGTGAACGATCTCGAGGGAACGGTAGTGCGCGAGAAGATTTACCACGAAGCCGGCGCCCATACCGCTCAAGGCCTGAGCCTCGACGATATTCTCGACCTGATAAGATCAGCCGGAAAAGTCCCGGCCGAGCGCGACTCCTTCTACAACATTCTGCGCGTCTTCGATCGGACGGCAGCAGCGGCGGCCGCGGCCTGATGAAGATCGGTCGAATCCCATACATCAACTGCTACCCGGTTTATGGGGCCATCGACCGCGGTATCGTCCCGCTCGATGCCGACCTCGTTGATGGAGTCCCCACGGACCTTAACCGGCGCATGGCCGCTGGCGAGCTCGACATCAGCGTCGTGTCCGCGGTCGAGTACGCGCGCGACTCCGACCGCTATCTGCTGCTCCCCGACCTCGCCATCTCGTGCGACGGTCCAGTTCGCAGCGTAATGCTGTTCTCCCGCCGTCCTGCGGGGGAGCTGACCTCGAGGAACGTCATCGTCAGCAGGAGCTCCATGACGAGCGTCGCGCTTCTCGAGTTACTCTTCGAGAATGTCTGGCACGCCAAGCCTCGCTTCATTGCTGGCGACGCCGAGGTCCGCGACGTAATCGAGTCGAACGATGGCGGTGCAGATGCGCGCCTCGTCATCGGCGACGCCGCGCTCGTGCTTGGATCCAACCACCGCAAACGGTATCCACATGTCTACGATCTTGGACAGACGTGGAAGGATTGGACCGGACAGTCTTTTGTGTTCGCGGTCTGGGTCGCGCAGCGTTCCACCGATGTGAAGGATGCGCTCGTTGCCCACGCCGGACTTATCGCCTCGCGCAATTGGGGACTCCATCACTTGGCAGAGCTCGCCAGGCAGGCGCACGAAGCGACGGGCGTGAAGACGGAGATATGCGCGCAGTATCTTTCAGGCCTGGATTATAGATTGTCGTATTCGCACCTCGCCGGGCTGACAGAGTTCTATCGACGGTTGGTCGAGCGCGGACGGATCCCGAACGGCACACTAACCTTCCTCCCCGCCGCATGAGCGAGACAAGCGATCTTCTCGATTTCTACACGAACGCTTCGCTCCTCGAGCTCGGCTCTGAAGCGGATCGCGTGCGCCAGGAAAAGCATCCGGGCAACACGGTCACGTACATCATCGATCGCAACATCAACTACACGAACGTCTGCGTAGCTGACTGCGGTTTCTGTGCGTTCGCGCGTCGACCCAAGCACGGGGAAGGCTACACTCTCTCGTTCGAGCAGATCGGCGCCAAGATCGATGAGCTCAAGTCTCTCGGCGGTGTCCAGATCCTGATCCAGGGCGGACACAACCCGTACATCCCCTTCGAGTGGTATCTCGACTTGATGCAGTACATCAAGCGTAACCACCCGATCCACATCCACGGCTTCAGCCCGAGCGAGATCGACTTCTTCGCCAAGCTGTTCCGGATGGATGCGGTTGAAGTGATACGCGAGCTGCGGAAGGCCGGGCTCGATTCGATTCCGGGAGGCGGAGGAGAGATACTAGTGCAGCGCGTCCGCGATATCGTCGCACCGAAGAAAGCGGGCGCCGACCGCTGGCTCGAGATAATGGAGCTCGCCCACAACGAGGGAATGAAGACCTCCGTCACGATGATGTACGGGCTCGGCGAGACACTGGCCGAAAGGCTGGAGCATCTCCAGCGAGTGAAAGAGGTTCAGGCGCGCACGGGCGGGTTCACGGCGTTCATTTGCTGGCCGCTGCAGCCCGAGAATACTCCGACAATGTCGAATCAGCCGAAGACAGGGGCCACCGAGTACCTGCGTACGGTCGCGTTTGCCCGGATCGTTCTCGACAATGTTCCCAATCTCCAGTCGAGTTGGGTGACGATGGGAATGAAGATCGGCCAGGTCGCGCTCCGCTTTGGCTGCAACGACTTCGGCTCCCTTATGATCGAGGAGAACGTGGTGTCGGCCGCGAACACGACGCACCGTACGTCGACCGATGAAATGGAGCGCTTGATCCGCGACGCCGGGTTCACACCCGCCCGCAGAAAGCAGGATTACACTCTCGTCGATCCCGCACCAGCTATCCACGCGGATGCCGCGTGACGCCGACGCGATTATCCGCGTCGGCGTCGGCTACGACTCCCACCGGTTCGCCCCGGGCCGCCCTCTAACACTCGGCGGCGTTTTAATACCATCGGATGTCGGCCTCCTGGGCCATTCCGATGCCGATGCCATCTGCCACGCCGTCACCGACGCCATCCTCGGCGCCGCCGGGCTGGGCGATATCGGGGAGATGTTTCCGGACACGGACCCCGCCAACAAGAACCGCGACTCGATCGAAATGCTCGAAGCCGCTGTTAAGCGGATATCGACAGCCGGCTACCGCGTGAATCAGGTCGACGTGAGTGTAGTCGCCGAGTCGCCGCGGCTCGCACCCCACCGCGAGAAAATCCGGGCCCGTCTGGCGTCCGCGCTCGGTATCGATTCAGCGAGCGTGAGCGTCAAAGGGAAGTCGAATGAAGGCATGGGCTGGATCGGGCGAAAGGAAGGACTCGCCTGCATCGCAGTCGCCACCCTGAAAGGAAATCGCTAGCGAATGCTCCATTCACTGACCGGATGGCTGGGTGACCTGCCTCTCGGATCTCTTTACATAGCGATCGGCGTGCTTTCGGCGTTCGAGAACTTTTTTCCGCCGTTCCCGTCCGACGCCGTCATCGCATTCGGAAGTTTTCTTGCCGACCGCGCTCATGGATCGGCGATTACCGTTTTCCTTCTTGGGTGGTTCGGTAACGTTGCCGGAGCTGGCATCACCTACACGCTGGGGCGCAGGTTCGGTTCGAAAGCGTTTCTGCGTAGAATCGAGAAATATGCCGGCCCCGACGCCGAAGTCCGAATCAAGCGGCTCCACAAGAAGTACGGCTTCATGGGGTTGTTCGTCAGCCGTTTTCTTCCCGGTGTGCGGGCGATCGTTCCGCCGTTCGCCGGAGCAATGAGGCTGCCCGCCTTCAAAGTGATGCTCTCCGTCGCTAGCGCGTCTGCCGTGTGGTTCGGGCTCATTACGTTTCTTGCGTTCCGCGCGGGCGACAACTGGGATGTCGTCGAACACTATCTCGTGCGCTCGGGCAAGGTCGCGGGGACGATCGCGATTGCCATTGTCGTTCTCGCGGTGGGGATTTGGCTATGGAAGCGCCAGGCAAAAAACCGTGAGTGACCCCAAGCTGGACGATGCCGTGGCCCGCGCGTTCTACGTCGAGCGGTTCGACGATTTCCTCGCTCTCGAACAGGGAGCCTCGGTACAGACCACCCGCGCCTACAAGCGGGACATCGCCAGGTTCGTCACCTACGCCAGCATCAAGGGCGCGTCGTCTCCGACTGAGATCGGAGCACGCTTGCTCCGCGAATTCGTATACCATCTCAAGGACCTCGGACTGTCTCCCGCTTCGATCAGGCGGAACGTGTCGGCCGTTCGCACGTACTTCAAATTCATGCTCGGGGAGGGATACGTCGTGCGTGATCCCAGCGAGCGCCTCGAAACGCGAAAGAAGTGGCGCACGCTTCCGGAAGTGCTCGGCGTTGAAGAGGTCGAGAAGCTTCTTGCCGCTCCTTCGCTTGACGAGCCGCTGGCGTTTCGCGACAGGGCAATGCTCGAGCTTGCGTATGGCGCCGGGCTCAGGGTCTCGGAATGGATTTCGCTGAGCGTTCGCGACGTGATGCTCCAGGACCACCTCGTCCGCGTATTCGGCAAGGGCGCCAAGGAGCGCCTCGTTCCCATCGGCCGCCGCGCGATTGGCGCAATTGCGATCTATCTGCGCGAGCTCCGCCCAAAGCTGGAGAAGGGTGAGGGCAAGGGAATCCTGTTCCTCAATGCGCGCGGACAGCCGTTGTCGCGCATGGGCGCGTGGAAGATCCTGCGCAAGTACGTGAACCAGGCCGGAATCACCAAACCGGTGTCGCCCCACACGCTGCGCCATTCATTCGCGACGCATTTGCTGGAAGGCGGCGCCGACCTCCGGGCGGTGCAGGAGATGCTCGGCCACGTCGACATCTCGACCACGCAGATCTACACCCACGTCGATCGCGAGTACCTGCGCTCGGTTCACAAGCAGTTCCACCCGCGCTCGTGATAGAGATCGCGTAAGATTAGCCATGCTCCTCGTCCTCGATAACTACGATTCGTTCACCTACAATCTCGTTCAGTATCTGGGCGAGCTGGGCGAGAATCCCGTCGTGAGGCGCAACGACGAGATCAGCGTCGACGACATTGGAAGTATGGGCGTGACGCGCATCGTTATTTCGCCGGGACCCTGCACTCCATCAGAGGCGGGAATCAGTGTCGCCGCGATAAGGCGCTGGGGAAAGTCGATTCCGATCCTGGGCGTCTGTCTCGGCCACCAGGCCATTGGTGAAGCCTACGGCGGAAAAGTCGTGCGCGCGCGAACATTGATGCACGGTAAGACTTCAAGCATCACGCACGACGGGAAGGGCATATTCACGAACATTCCCAGTCCACTCGAGGTGATGAGGTACCACTCATTGGTGGTGCAGACCGACTCGCTACCAACCGAGCTGGAGATAGTTGCGCGGGCGAAGGATGATGCCAGCGAGATTCACGCGATCAGGCACCGTGAGTATCCGGTATGGGGTGTGCAATTCCACCCCGAATCCATCCTTACTGAAAGCGGTAAGGAGATTCTTCGAAACTTTCTAACAATCGGACGATGAGGGCACTTGCCATTGCTGTATTGGTCGCAGTCGCGGGTCTTACGTCTGTGTCACACGCCCAGGACACCACCACCGCGGCGCCCGACACGACTTACGCGGCGTATCACGACTCGCCGATATCGCTCCCACTTGGCGCCGGCCTGCGAATTCCCTCATATGATCGCGTGAATGGCCTCGCTCTGCCGTGGGGTCCGAAACTCGAGCTTGGCGATGGCAGGCTCGACGTCGATGGTCTCGTCACCTACCGCTCGAACCTGGGGAAGTGGGATCCTTCGCTCGAAGGTAGCATCCGTCCGGGCGATGAGAATGAGCTCAGGTTTTTCGCCGGACGTGGGACCTTCACCAACGACGCATGGATTCGTGGCGATCTGACAAATTCGGCCGCGGCCTTATTCGCAGGCAGTGACTCGCGCAACTATTATCAAGCCGATCGCGGCACGGCCCGCTTTGCGCGTAACTTCACGAGCACTTCCGTCACCTTCGCG
>DASWGL010000442.1:0-2128 GCA_036393735.1 Gemmatimonadaceae bacterium
AGCAGAACCAGCGCCGCGTCCTCGGTGGGCAGCGAGCCCTGCGTTTTCACGCGGCGGCGAAATTCCTCATGGAGCCGCTCAATGGTGTTCGTGGGCCCAAATGGGGACTCGATCCGGTTCGTTAAGACAGGTCCGGCTGCCTGCCGCGCCACAAGACTCTTAAAGGTACCATCTCAACAATCCTAGACATTTAAAGGTATGATCTCAACAAACCTCAGCCCGGTTTCATGTTTACGAAAGGGGCGTGCGAACCCCGAGCGTTCGCTCGCCAGTTGTCGGAACTGCGGCGCTGAGTTGATGCGATCCTCAATGACGCGGCGATCGCTCCCGGCACGGGCGCGATTCTTTCGTTAAGACAGCTCGGGCTGAGGTTTGTCGAGATGACACCCTTAGAGTAGAAGAATATTGATTTTAGAATCTATTGGTGGTTTATTGTGCTCCCACCCCCCTCAGAACCATATCCGTCCTCCTCGCAAATCCGGTGTGACCGGTACCCTTCGATCACACCGTCCCGCTCTAGGAGCCAGAGTTGCCGCGCTACGGCGCGGGGCTAACGTGCGATGTTCTACCGAACTGGGACGGAGGCGCTACGTCCACGGCCGCATCTTCGGGCCGATGCCGCCGAGTCGATCAACCTTGACGCGCACGATCAAGCGCTTCTCGCCGGGCTGGCGGTACGGGTACTTGTCCACCCCGAGGAACCGTTTCGCGAGTTTGTCGGCGTGGGCGTCGGCTCCAGTCTCCGTCACCGTCGCGGTGCCGTTGAGGACGAGATAGGACTGCGGTTCGGTACGATTCTGAACAGAGATGATGATCCGAGGGTCGCGCTGGAGGTTCTGCGGCTTCTTGCGTCCTTCCGCCGTGTTGAACAATGCCTCATTGCCCTCAACGTCCATCCAGACCATCGTCACTTGCGGTCGCCCATTCGGGTTGAACGTGACGACGTGACCATACGCCTTGTCCTCTAGCACTTTCTTTACCGACTCCGGCAATACGATAGGCATGCCGCCCTCCAGGCTCAGGGTCTGATTGCGGGTATCAACAAGCCCTGACCTTTAGGCAGATTCAGCGGTCAAGTCAACAGAGGGTTGCCAGTGCCTCGAACCGGCACGAACTTCGCCTATTCCGAATCAATCTGGTATTTCGCGTGTTTCTTCCAGAGATCGAGCAGCTCCAGGAGGAGAAAGCCGCCGCCCTTGCGGCCTACCGGGTAGCCCACCCGGGTATCAACCCGCTCGAGGATCGCGCACTCGAGGTCACCAGCCGTCTGGAGATCGACGTGCGGAAAAGTCTGTTTCGAGCATAATCGCGAGGTGACCTCGGGCCACCGCTGCGATAGCTGTGGGATCTCGCTCGACCGAAGGCCGGCGTTCCAAATGCAGACCCTCGACGGACCCATCCTGAAGTGCTCGAGATGCGCTGTTCGGCATCGCCCGCTGCTCAAACGATCGACCGCGATCGCGCTCGTCGTCGGCACCCTGTTGATCATCATCAATCAGGGCGACGTGCTGCTCGGCCCGAGATGGCCGGTCGGCCTGATCTGGAAAGTGCCGCTCACCTACCTCGTGCCGTTCGTCGTGGCGACGTGGGGCGCGCTGGTGAATGGCCGGGTGCGCGGTTGAGGAGCGCTATCACGCGGCGGCGCGGCCGAGCCAGTTGGTCGCCCAGTAGAGCACCACGTAGATGACGATCATCGACGCCAGCACCGTCAGGAGCAGCCTCCACTGGGCCCAAGCACCACGGAGACTGCATGAATGGCGCGAGCGCAGCAGCGCGAGGAGGCCGATCGTCGCCAGGAGGATCCCGGACCCCTGAAGTACCACCCGTATCGGTAGTACAGCGTGTTGCCGAGGCTGATCGCGAACGAGACGGAGCTCAAACCGAGGATCGCCAGCACCGTCGGCCCGATGCAGCACGAGATGCCGACGACGCCAGCGAGAATCCCTAGTTTCAGGCCCGATCGATCCAAGGACCCGTTGGATGGAGTGGACCGTTGGCGCGCACCACCCCCCTCGGGTCGGCTCAAGTCTGGACGCTGCGCGAGCGGCTGGTGAAGGTCGCGGTCTGGGTCGAACGCTCGGTGCGGCGCATTGTGCTGCACTTGCCCCAAGCCTTCCCGTGGCGCGAC
>DASWGL010000443.1:0-2735 GCA_036393735.1 Gemmatimonadaceae bacterium
GATACGCCGGGCCACGAGCAGTACACGCGCAACATGGCGACGGGAGCTTCGACCGCCAATTTGGCCGTGATCCTCATCGATTCCACGAAGGGCGTGCTCGCGCAGACCCGCCGGCACACTTACATCGCGTCGCTGCTCGGAATTCCCAACGTGCTGGTGGCGATCAACAAGATGGACCTCGTGAACTATCGCCAGGATGTATTCCTGCGGCTGCAGAAGGATTTCGAGGCCCTGGCGAAGCAATTGGCCGTGCCGCACGTCGTCGCCATTCCGATCAGCGCGCTGGCGGGAGATAACGTGGTCTTGCGATCCACACACACGCCCTGGTACCACGGGCCCACATTCCTCGAGCATCTCGAAAGCGTTCCGCTGCGTGTGGAGACGATGTCCGACGCGGTGCGTTTTCCCGTGCAGTATGTGATTCGCCCGGATGCCAGTTTTCGCGGCTTCGCGGGCCAAGTAGCCAGCGGAGTGATCCGTCCGGGCGACCCGATCGTTTCGCTCCCCTCCGAACAGAAGAGCCGCGTGAGGTCGATCGCCACATTCGATGGAGACGCGCCGGAAGCATTTCCCCCCATGTCGGTCACCGTGACGCTCGAAGATGAAATTGACTTGAGCCGCGGAGACATGCTGGTTTCGCCCGGCCATCCGCCGCGAGCCTCCCGCCACTTCGAAGCCATGGTCGTGTGGTTTAACGCGGAGCCCGCTGAACCGGGGCGGAGCTATCTGCTGAAACACACCTCGCGCACAGTTCGGGCCAAAGCCCTCAAGATTCGCTACCGCGTCAACGTCAACTCCTTGGTGCAGGAGCCGGTGGATCATCTGCAGATGAACGACATCGCGTACGTCGAATTCGAAACCGTCAGCCCTCTCTTCTTCGATCCGTATACGCAGAACCGCATCACCGGCAGTTTCATCCTGATCGATCCCATTTCGAACGCCACACTCGGCGCCGGTATGATCCGCGCAGACCTGTCGGACCAAACGGTGGTCGATGCCGCCGCGCAGAAACCCGTAACCGAGACGGAACGGTACAAGCGCCACAGCCACTATCCCGCGCTGATTTTGGTGGAAGACAATCCCGCACTGGCCACGCGCCTGGAGCGCGCTCTGTTCGACGACCACTTCGAAGTCCTGCATGTGACCGCCGAGGACGAGCCTGTCCAGATCCTGGAGAGCAGCCTCAGCCTGTCTCAGTCCATAGGGCTAGTCGTGATCTATTCCTGCGGCTCGCTCGATCCGGATGCGAAGCGACGCCTCAGCGCGCTTGTGGCGGGTCGTTTCTTCGATCTCTCCGCACTGCAGTTGCCCGCGGGTGAACAGGACGCCGTGCAGAAACTTCTCTCGTTGCTTCATCGGCTCCGCGCTGTAGCGGACCCCAAGGATTAAAGTGAGATCAACTGAGCAAGCCGCGAGAACTCGCGCCCACCCACACTAGTTGATCTTCAGAACCACGGTCGTATTGTGAGTTGTACTCCCGTTGCCGGTTGCTTGCACCGTTACGTTGTAGGTCCCCGCCGGTGTTCCATTTGGATTTGGGGGCGGCGATGAATTTCCCTGAGAACCCGAAGCGCAACCCATTCCCAGCGCAGAGACAACCAGCAGGAGAGCCATCAGCGGCATCATTCCGCCCCGTTGACGTTTGTTGCGCATCGCTACCATGCCGAACAGGCCGAGCATGCCCGTGCTCAGCCAGACCGCAAACAAGGCCTGATGCGAATCGATGGAAGGGCTCGTCAATGCCAGGGTGCGGGAGATCGTGCTGATCGTCAGTGTTGTCGTCACGCTGTTGTTGTTGGGTGTAACCGAGGTAGGGTTGAAGCTGCAGGTAGCGCCGGACGGTAATCCCCCGGCGCAACTGAAGTTTGTCACAGCGTAAATGAAGGGCGACGGAAGCGGCGACACAGTGATCGTATAGATGGCCGGCGAGCCGGCGTTTACTGTCTGAGCGGAACTCGCGCTCAACGAGAAGTCCGGTACCATAACGACTTGCGAAGTGGCCGTAGATGTCGCGCTACCGGCGAAATTCGTGTCACCGCTATACGTGGCGGTGATGCTATGCGCTCCCGGAGCAAAGCTCGTGACCGTCAGTGAAGCCTGGCCTGTAGCGCTGAGCGATCCTGTCCCCAGGCTGACCGCCGCATCGTCAAACGTGACCGTTCCCGTGGGCGTGCCGTGGCCCGGCGCGACGGCAGCGACAGTTGCCGTGAGGGTCACCGGCTGACCACTCACTGATGGGTTCAAGCCGGAGGACAATGTGGACGAGCTGTTCGATTTGTTCACCAACTGCGAAAGGCCCGGTGAGGTGCTGATCGTGAAGTGCGGGTCGCCCGAATATGCGGCGGTGATCGCGTGTGTTCCAGTCGCGAGCGAAGACGTCGCAAACGTGCAACTGCCAGACGCCAGCATGCAGGAACCAAGGGATGTGCCGCCATCCAAGATATTGACCTGCCCCGATGGTGTGCTCCCTCCGGGCAAATTCGGCTGCGGCGCGACAACCGCTGTGAACGTCACTTGCTGTCCGAAGACGGATGGATTCGCTGAAGCAGTCAGGGTTGCCGTGCTGGAGGAAGTGTAGGAGCTCGGATTTTGCAACACGCTCGTGTTGCGCGGATCGTGATGCACTAGAGGCCAGTCGTTTACGGCGGGGCTAAACTTTGCCCCTGTACTTACCATCGTAACGATGCCGGGAACGGAGGGTCGCGCACCCGTGACTTCGTAGGCCACCGCGATAT
>DASWGL010000444.1:0-4541 GCA_036393735.1 Gemmatimonadaceae bacterium
ACACCGAGAAGAATGGCGGCGATCGCCAGACCGATGATGAGGACGATGAATCCGATCAGGTAGGTGCTGAACGAGGACATTAAGCGCTCTCGGTTAGAATTTTCTCGCGTGAATCGAGCAATTGTAGGGCCAGTTGCGGCAACAATACACGCGGCTGTCAGCGCTTCGCGAGTCCGTCCCAACGAGTGGGCATGAGCGAATCGTTCGGAATCTGCTCGACTTCGCGCGCTACGAGTACAGCGCTGCCCCAGTGACGTCCGAAGCGTGCGGCTTCCTTGCAGTCGGGGTTCCAGATGTCGAGCGTCGCACCAAGCACATTCCCGCCGGTGTCGTCCACGAGATAGCGTCCGAGATATTCCTCGCCGAGGAAGACCTCGACGTAACGAGCGAGCGGAAAGATTCTGGGGTCGGCCGCAACGATTCCATGCCGAGTTTGGCGTCCGCGACGGGTCTCACCCTGCACGCAGTACTGCGTGAGTGACACCGGGATAGTGATGCCATTCTCGGCGCGAGCGAACTTGGATGGAATGAGCGGAATGATGCCCTTTTTCATCTTGATCGCTTCGTGAGCCGTAGCGCGGGCGATTCTCGCGGCGAGTGGAAGCACGTCGACACCATCGGCGATGGGCTTTGTCACGGCAGTCGTCGCCTTCGCGACTCTTGCGGCTGTGGACGGAAGCGCCCTTGCAATGTCCGATACGGTTTCCGTCAGTGGACCGCCGAGCGACCCAGCTGCCTCGGTGATGCTCTCGACGTTGCCCATGTCTTCGGGCTCGAGCTGCGGTCCCTTGGTTGGCGGAATCTCGATTCCGGCCAGGACGACCGGAGCAAGCGAGGGGAGCGCGATTGCGCCTGTGCCGACGAGGGCGACGCCGAGGGTTACCGCGATGATGGTGCGAACGACCTCGACTCGCCGAGGCCGGCGGGTGCCGTCGTTAGCGGACCCTGGGGTGAGGGTACGCCGAGAGATTCTGCCGATTTTCATGCAACACCTCCCGAAGTTGATCGTCACCGACTGGAACAGTCCATCCCGCCTCTGCCCCCGCCATCGCGCCAACGCGAAGCGGAAGGGCTAACCTTGTCTTGCCCGACACTCCCTTCTTATCCGACTTCATCGCCTCGATGACCGCGTCCGGTTCGATGCCGGGTGGGAGGTCGGTCGGGAGCCCGGCTGACTGCAGCACTTTCGTGATCGTAGCTGCCGTTCCGGTCTGGGCTACGCCGATCCCTTCGGCGAGCCTGCTCTCCAGTGCCATCCCGATTGCGACCGCCTCACCATGAAGCAGTGAGTAGCCGCTAACCAGCTCGACGGCGTGGCCAATCGTATGGCCAAAATTGAGAGTTTTTCTAAGGCCTTCCTCCCGTTCATCACGTGAGACAATGTCGGCCTTGATCTCCATGCTACGGACGATGAGCGAGAGCATCCTGTCACTCGTCGAACCGGTGGTTCCGGACAGCATTTCTGAAGCACTGCTGGCGACCAGACGAAGATAAGGGTCGTCCGCGATTACGCCATGCTTGACAATCTCTGCAAAACCCGCACGCATCTCCCTAAGTGGAAGTGTGGCAAGGACTTGGGGGTCGGCAAGCACAGCAGCAGGAGGATGGAAAATGCCCACGAGATTCTTGCCCGCCGGGGTGTCCACGGCGGTTTTCCCGCCGATCGACGCGTCGACCATGGCGACCAGGGTGGTGGGTATCTGGACCACCGGAATTCCACGCATGTATGTAGCTGCGACGAAGCCGGCGAGATCGCCGACGACCCCGCCTCCCAGCGCAATCACGGCCGAGTCGCGCCCATACTTTTTGGCGAGCATTTGGTCGGTCAGCCGGGCCCAGCTTTCCCGGGTCTTGTTCGACTCTCCGGCGAGTATCGTGAGGACCTCGACGGTCCCCTTTTCGAGCTGGTCGCCGACCATTTTCGCGTACAGCGGGCCGACATTGGAATCCGTGATGATGGCGTACCGATGGGCAGGGGCGAGCTCCCGGGCAAGGTCGCCGGTCCTGGCCAGAAGTCCGGAGGCAACCCGGATCGTGGACGCACCGAGTCGAATCTCCCGCGGTAATGAGGATCCGCTGGTTTTCTTGGGCAACCCGCCGGATGGGTGGCGTGGGGAGGGTGGCGTTACCAGGTTACTTCGCCTGCACCCGTGCGCACGTTCGCGACACGCGCGAGCATGAAGAGGAGATCTGACAACCTGTTCAGATAAATCACGACGAGCGGGGGGATCTCAACCTCCCGCTGGAGGTGCACGACCCTCCGTTCGGCTCGTCGGCAAACGGTTCGCGCGACGTGAAGCACCGCGCCTTTGCGGCTTCCGCCGGGAATGATGAAAGCCTTGAGCGGCTCCAGCTCCTCCTCGCAGTCGTCGATCGCGCGCTCGAGGTCCTTGATCCGCCGCTCATCTATGTTCGCCTTGCTCAGGTGGCTGTGCATCCTCTCCAGATCCGGCGTCGCAAGCAGAGCGCCGATGCTGAAGAGATCGCGCTGCATCGGTATAAGGACCTCATCGATGCGCGGCAGGGGCTCGACGGCGCGGGCCATCCCGATGACGGCGTTCAGCTCGTCGACGTCGCCGTAGGCTTCGACACGCGGGTCGTCCTTCTGGACCCGCCCGCCGCCGAACAATCCCGTGTCGCCGGAGTCGCCGGTCTTCGTATAAATCTTCATTCGGCTGGAAATCTACGATTATCTGAAATCGAACGAGTATCTACGGATTGGGAACTACGAACTTATGACTACCGGCCAGGGGCTATCAGAGGCACAGCTGACGGCTGCGGGCGCAGATCCTTGAGCATCATCTTGTGGTGGTCCGAAATCGAAAACCAGCCCGCGGCCATCATCTGACCCGCCCAAAGCGCCCCCGAAGGTAGTCTTCAGTTGTAGTTTCAACATGTTCCCTCACAGTGAGCCAGTTTCGCGGTGCCTTTGGACGACGACGAAGACTTGCCTGACACTGAATTCCCGCTCGGCGATGGAACGGCCGAGACCGGGGCGACGGTGTATTGTCCCTACTGCAACGAATCGGTCGACATCGCGATCGATCCCGGCGGCGGAGCCGCGCAGGAGTACGTCGAGGACTGCGAGGTCTGTTGCCAGCCCTGGAGCGTGAGCGTGCAATACCGTGAAGACGGCACGGCTAAGGTCAGTATAGAACCGCTCGACGAGTAAGCCTCTCGCCCGCGGAGACACCGCGGCAGCTCTTATTGGCCAGTCCGCGCCGCCCTCCACTCCGGCTCGAGAATCGAATAGACCGCCAGCGTCTCGAAACGGTCCCACTTGATGGCCCAGTCCCGCTCGATCCCCTCGGGCTGCATGCCGAGCTTTTTCATCACTCGCCCGGATGCGGGATTGCGAAGGAAGTGGCGCGCTTCGATTCTGTGGAGGCGCAGCACTTCGAAGCCGAAATCGATGAGACGCTGGCTCGCTTCAGTAGCGTAGCCGCGATTCCAGCACTTGAGAGCGATCCAATATCCGAGCTCGGCGCGTCGGTGCTCCGGCTTGATCATGAGACTGATCGCACCGACCAGGGCGCCGGTTTCTTTTGTCGCGATCGCGAAGGTCGCGCTGCTTCCCTCGTTCCAGGCCGGCTCATGAGCTTTTATCCACTCGGCTGCTGCGCCATGTGGATATGGGTGAGGAATGTTGAGCGTCGTATCGGCAACTTCGCGCATTCCGGCGAGTCGCTCGACGTCGAACGCGTCGTCGGCAATGAAAGGGCGGAGCGTCAGGCGTTCGGTCATGAGCGTCGGTTGCTCATTTTGGGCCCGCGCTTCTACAAAAGCCCGCATCGCTCAGCTTCCTTTCTGGCGCGGATGAGAGTCATGAGCATTCCGGCATCCCCCAGTCCGATGCCTCCAAAGAAAAAAAGGCCCGCGTAACGCGAATCAGTGGTGCGGAACGACCAAAACATGAGTGAGAGCCCGACGAAAAACCAAACGACGTATTCGAAGCCGAAACGGAGATACAGGGATCTCTTCTGCGATCTTATCTCCCTTTCAAACTGTTCGAGCTCGAGTGCACGCTCCTCGAGCGTCAGAGCGCGCCGATGCCAGAGCGGAGCGGGCGCGGGTGAATCAGGCAAGCGGTTTGGGGGTCTCGGCCCGTTCAGGAAATAACCGTTGGACCAAAGCTCCCAGCTCGTCGATTACCAGCGTCAGGAGCACCAGCAAACCGAACGTCAGCACAAAAAAGCCGACGAATGATACGTGCTGCGAGCTGCTCAACTGTCTTGCAACTTCGAGCTGCGGTTCGGTCCTGAATCGGTCGGCCCTGTGCCGAGTCTGGACACCCAGCGCATACGCAATCGGGAGAGCAACGATCCATGCCGCCACGACCCGTGATCGAAAAGACTTCATGCTGGCGATTTCTCCTTGCGCGAAAGTCATAACCGACGTGTCTCTGGCCCAATCGAAGAGTCTAGGGCGCCGCCGCTGAGGCCGCCAGAAGGCTCGGCGCGGCGCGGGTGGGACTTCCTGCTACTATATATTTCGCCTCAGAGATGACTCACGAGATAACTGACATCACCATCATTGGCGGC
>DASWGL010000445.1:0-3116 GCA_036393735.1 Gemmatimonadaceae bacterium
TTCGGACCGAAGCGCACCATCGCGTGGAAGATGGAGCGCCCGAGATGACGCGTCGTTCGCTCGATGTATCGCACGTGTCGCGCGAGCTTGCCGAACTCGCCGTACCTCTTGAGTCTCGACGCGTTCAGCCAGCGCGACGGATACCAGGTCAGATAGAACGGCGTCGCGTTCGCCATCGCAGAGAGTTTTTCCTTGAACGTCGATTCGGGGTTGACGATGTTGAACGCGAGCTTGAAGTGGTAATCGACCGCCTCTCTGGCGATGAACAACCGCATGATTTCCGAGGAGCCCTCGAAGATGAGATTGATGCGGAAGTCGCGCATCGCTCTCTCAAGGGGTATCGCCGGCTCACCGCGACGCGCGAGCGACTCAGCCATCTCGTACCCGCGCCCGCCGCGAATCTGAAGAGTGTCGTCGATGATTCGCCAGCCGGCCTCGGTGTTGAACAACTTCGCGATCGCCGCCTCGAGCCGGATGTCGTAGCCACCTTTCTCGTAGAGCGCCGCCGATAGTTCGGCCACCGACTCCATCGCGAAAGTATACGCCGTCATGCGTGCCAGTTTCTGCGCGACCGCCTCGTGCTTGCCGATCGGCTGTCCCCACTGCACGCGCTCGTTGCACCACTTGCGCGCGATCGAGACCATTTGCTTTCCCGCGCCCGCGCAACCCGCTGGAATGGTAAGCCTGCCGGTGTTCAACGTGACGAGCGCGAGCTTCAATCCCTTTCCTTCATCCCAGAGGATGTTCTCGCGCGGGACCTTCACGTTGTTGAAGCGGATGACGCCGTTCTCGAGCGCCTTGAGTCCCATGAAGCGCAGTCGATGCACCACTTCGACGCCCGGCATCGACGACTCGACGATGAAGGCGGTGATCTGCCTGACTGGCTTGCCCTTGATGATTTTGTCCGGCGTCTTGGCCATCACCACGAACAGCTCCGCTCGCGTTCCATTCGTGCACCAGAGCTTTTCGCCGTTGATAATGAAGTGCTTTCCATCTTCGGTTGGCGTCGCGGTGCAGCGCATGTTGGCGGGATCGGATCCCGCATCGACTTCCGTCAGCGCAAACGCCGAGATCGCACCCTTTGCCAGTCGCGGAAAGTATTTGCGCTTCTGTTCGTCGGTGCCGAATAGCTTGAGCGGCTGCGGTACCCCAATGGATTGGTGAGCAGACAGGAGAGCTGTAATCGACCCATCCTTTGACGTCACCATCTCGATCGCGCGGATGTAGCTCATTTGCGACAGACCGAGCCCGCCGTACTCTTTCCCGATCTTGATACCGAATGCGCCCATGTCGCGCAGCTCCTGGACGATCGGTTCGGAAAGCTCGCCACTGCGATCGATCTCTTCGGAGTCCACGCGCTCCATGAACGCGCGCAGCTTGTCCATGAACGGTTTGGCTCGCGCTTCTTCCGCCACGTCGGAGGGCGGGTGCGGATGAATCAGGTCGAGTCGAAATCTCCCTAGAAAGAGCTCGCGCACGAAGCTCGGGTGCGTCCACTCGGTTTCGCGCGCCGACTCTGCTACGTCTCGCGCTTCCTTCTCGCTCGCTACTCCAACCGATGTGTCGCTCATGTGCGCCTGAGGAAGATTACTAGTCCAATAATAGAGATCGCCGCAAACGAAAACCACTGTATGGCGTACATGCGGTGCGGGCCCTCGTCCAGCGGCGATTGTTCAACACGTGGCGGAGCGCTTGGCGACGTGGATGAATCTGTGAGAACGACGAAATAGTTTGCGATGGGATACGGAAAAACCTTCGCTAGCGCCGATCGGTCTAGTCGGCGGAACGACCTCGGCCGGGCGGGATTGGGTGGTGGAAACGGGCCCTGGGTTGGGAAAGTCTCCACGAAGCCGTGACCGTTGAGAGTGTCTGACTCTTTCCATGGTTGGAGATCGATGGTCGTTCCATCAGCCGAATAGACCCAGCCGCGGTTGACGAGCACGACGGTGTCCTTCCCGTTCCGAAGGAGCGGTGTCAGGATGTTGACGCCCGGGGATCCGTTGCGACCACGCAGCGTGTAGATGATTTCCTGCTCATGATCGTAGCTCCCTCTAAGGTGGACTCTCCGGAAGTGGGCGGCGGCGGTATCTCGCGGCAATGAGTCGAGCTCGACCTCGGGCGCGAGTCGTCTCGCGGCGAGGCCGTCATTCGCTCTTTGTCGGGCCCAGAGACGCCGGATCTGCCAGGCGCCAAGGAAGATGCAGATGATCGCGAACGAGATCGCGAGAATGCTGAGAATCCATTTGCGAAGAACCATCGAAGAAATATGGGGAGCTGGGGATTCGTACGCGGCCCTTGATCGACTGAGTTCGCAGTAATCAGCGCCTCCCTCCCGTCGCCATGAGCCCGCGAATGAACGCCACTTCCGCCGCGTCGTACGGCGCCCCGTCGCTCCTGAAGATGTCGTGGAACCAGACAACCGGCTCCGCCGTGTACTCCCGATCCCAGGAGTCCCATGGATAGATCGTCTGCGTCTTCCCCGCGGCGAACCCCCAGTTGTACGCGCCGACACGCCGCCGAGCGAAAATCGGCAGGATCTTCTGGAAGGTGCTTCCTCGCGGGCGGGCCATGTACTCGGAGCAGATGATCGGCCGCCCGTAGCGCTCGAGAGCCGTCACGAGTCGCTCGACATTCGCGCTGTCGTCGTAGCTGTGAAAGGTGATGACGTCCGAGCTGTCGAGCATGTACGCGGTGAAGGGCTTGAGGCTCGTCGGATCGATCCAGTCGCCCCTCCACGGCGCGGCTGTGAGCGGCTGCGAGGGGTTCATCTCTCGCGCCCACACGAATGCCTTCCGTATAAGGATGTACGAGTGCGCTTCCTTGTCGACGGGCTCATACGCCAAATACGCTGGACGGTTCGTGTTGTCCGGCTCATTGAACACGTCCCAGGCGACTACACGACGGTCTTTCGCGAAGCGCCCGACGACTCCCTGCACGTAGCCGCGCAGCTGTTCGAAGCTCGCAGTGTCGGAGAGAGTCGCGGCGCCGGGACTCTGCACCCAGCCCGAGTTGTGCACGTGCGGGATGGGTGCGCGTTGCCGGCCCAAGTGCGGCATCGGATCCCAAACCGCGTCGAAGAGCACGAACATCGGTCGAATGTGGTGTCGGTCGGCGAT
>DASWGL010000446.1:0-4035 GCA_036393735.1 Gemmatimonadaceae bacterium
GTGTCGCTTACGGGAAGGACTCTGCGCGATGAGTGAGCGAATCCCGTTTCCGATCACTGACGAGATGGCGCGTTTGGAGCTGAAACCGCTGCGCCGCCGGGGCTTCATGAAAAGCTCGATGGTGCAGCTCACGCTCGTTCGGTTCCGCGAATTCATACGTGAGCCCGAGGCAGTCTTCTGGACATTTGTCTTCCCCATTCTTCTCGCGGCGGGATTGGGAATCGCGTTCAGGCAACGCGGTCCGGACAAGGTGCAGGTCGGTGTCGTTACGGGCACTCCTGCAAGCGCCGCTGTAATACAATCTCTCACCCGGGATTCCACGCTCGTCGTCTCGACGTACGACGATAGTGCCGCGGCGCGCGCGCTTCGCACCGGAAAGGTTGCTCTGCTCGTCGTTCCCGGATCCGCAAAGGACAGCGTCCACTACGTCTACGATCGTGGGCGAAGCGTTGCCGTAAATGCGCGGCTGATGGTTGACCGTGCGGTCCAGACCGGAGCGGGCAGAGTGGATGCAGTTCGCGCGACCGATACTTACGTAACCGAGGCCGGCTCGCGCTATATCGACTTCCTCATTCCCGGCCTGCTCGGCATGAACCTCATGGGGAGCAGCATCTGGGGACTCGGATTCTCCATTGTCACGGCGCGCAGCAAGAAGCTGCTCAAGCGTTTCATGGCGACGCCGATGTCGCGCGCGCAGTATCTCCTATCATACCTGTGCTCGCGCCTCGTCTTTCTGATTCTGGAAGTAGTGACTCTCGTCGGCTTCGGACACTGGGCATTCGGGGTCCCGCTTCGTGGCTCACTCGCGATGCTGTTTCTGATCTGTGTGCTGGCGGCAGTCTCCTTTGGCGGTTTGGGACTTCTAACCGCATCACGTGCACGGACGACGGAAGCCGTATCGGGCATCATGAACTTTATCATGCTGCCGATGTGGATCTTCTCTGGGGTGTTCTTCTCGTCCGCGAACTTCCCGCGCATGGTGCAGCCCTTCATCAAGCTGCTGCCACTCACGGCGGTGAATGATGCGCTGCGCGCCAACATGCTCGAGGGAGCATCGTTCGCCGCGGTCAGTCCCCAAATGCTCGTGATACTCGTGTGGGGAGTAGTCACGTTCTTCGCCGCGCTCAAGCTGTTCCGCTGGCGCTGATGAGCGATTCCGCTCCTGTCGCCGCCGAGAACCTTCTTCAGGTCAACGACGCCCTTTCGATTCCGCGCAGCGAGCTCGACGTGCGAGTGTCGCGCGCGTCCGGCGCCGGGGGGCAGCACGTCAACAAGACATCATCGCGCGTAGAAATTATCTGGAACGTCGTCGAGTCGCGCGCGCTGAGCGAAGAGCAACGTTCTCGTCTCAGGCAGAAGCTTGCCTCCAGGCTCACGACCGAGGGAAGTATCCGCGTCGTCGCGAGCGATATGCGGAGCCAGAGCAGGAATCGCGATCTGGCGGAAGAACGACTCGCCGATCTGGTTAGACAAGCGCTGATTATTCCAAAGAAGCGAAGGGCAACCAAGCCAACTAGAGCGGCAAAGGAAGCCCGACTCGAGTCAAAGAAGCGACACTCGAGCAAGAAGCGCGATCGCCGCACCACACCACTCGACTGATCGAACTGCATCAATAGCGGCGCAGATTAGATTTGTGCCGACCTTCTCACCCGTCTCCATCTCCCTTCATTGAACGACGGACGCGGTCCGCCTTCATTCCCCCACATTGAACGGTAAACCCGGCCACGCTTCGCGCGCGCAGATAGTCGCCGCGTTTGCTTCGATCTACCTGATCTGGGGATCGACGTATCTCGCGATCCGTTACGCCGTCGAGACGATTCCCCCGTTCATCATGGGGGGAATTCGTTTCCTGGTGTCGGGGGGGATGCTGTACCTGTGGGCCCGATCTCGCGGCGCTCCCAGGCCGACGCTCCTCCACTGGCGCAACGCAGTAATCGCTGGTGGCTTTCTTCTCCTCGGCGGAAATGGCGCGGTGGTGTGGGCGGAGCAGTTCGTCCCGTCAGGCCTCACCGCGCTCCTCGTGTCGATTCTTCCCTTCTGGCTTGTGATCATCGAATGGGTCAGGCCGCCGCGTCGGCGTCCGAGCGGTGCTGTTCTGGTCGGATTAGTCCTCGGCTTCATTGGAATCATCGTGCTCGTGGGACCATCCGATATCGGCGGTCATGGAAACGTGAGTCCTCTTGGCGCGTCGGTGCTCATACTCGGCTCCTTGTCGTGGGCGATCGGCTCCTTCTGGTCGCGTGACGCCCAGTTACCCGAGTCGGGGTTGCTCACCACGGGCATAGAGATGCTCGGGGGCGGCGTGCTGCTGCTGATAGTCGGCGCACTTGCTGGCGAGTTTTCGCATTTCGACATCCATGGCATCTCAAACGCGTCTGCGGTCGGCCTGATCTATCTCATCACCTTCGGGTCTCTGCTCGGCTTCACGTCCTACATCTGGCTGTTGGACAAAGTCTCGCCGGCGCGGCTCGGTACGTACGCCTACATAAATCCCATCGTGGCAGTCCTGCTCGGGTGGGCGATTGCCGGTGAAAGACTGTCGCTTCGTACCGGGGTTGCGGCGGCAATTGTGATTTGCGCGGTGGCACTCATCACGACTGCACGAACTACCACAACCGCACAAAGCATTGCAAAGTGATTCGCCTGTTTACAGGAGCGAGGGCTGGCGGGCGATGGGTGATCAACAGCCACTTTCAGTTTTTATCAGGGCAGCGTATTGATAGTTGTCGATACAGTAACGCCGCCCGGCGGCCACCAGAAAGGAGCTGTCATGATCGCGTCCGACATCCAGAATGCCTACAACACAACCAAGTGGGCGCTCTTGCTTCGAGGCCTACTATCCCTGGTCGTTGGTATCGCCATAATCTGGCGGCCGATGACGTCTGTGGTTGCACTCGCGCTGGTAATTGCGCTGTGGTCACTGTTCGACGGAATCGTCAACATCGTCCGCTCATTCGGTTTGCGCGGCATCGTGCAGCACTGGTGGGTGATGCTGCTCGCCGGAATTGTCGGCGTCGCCTTCGGCGTGGCAGCGTTGTATTACTTCCCGGGCCTCTCGCTGACCTTCGCGGTCATATGGACGGCGTACTGGCTCACCCTCTCAGGGATCATCGCGGCGTACGTCGCATGGCAGGAGCGTAGCGCCGGACTCTCCTGGGGATGGACGATGGCGTTCGCACTCGTAGCGATCGCCGGAGGGGTGTTCGCGTTCATGAATCCGGGGGCTACTCTCGCCACGCTCCTGGGCGTGCTTGCGGGATTCGCGATCTTCAGCGGAGTGCTTTTGCTCATCGCCGCTAGCAGGATGATCTCGGTCCAGCAGGATATCAAGCGTGCCGTGCCTAATGCGGCACGGGCTTGAGGCCGATCTGGAGACATTGTAGCGAACAAGAAAACGCTTTACCCCTGAACCTGAGGAAGCCTCTGCAACAATTGTTACAGAGGCTTCCTCATAAACATTCGCTTTCTTCTTGACGGATGCTACAGGCGTGCGTACTGAGTAGACAGCGCCCGCGAGGCATGACATGGCGACATGCTCGTGGCAACGATCGTCTACGGGTCATACGTGTCGCGCTTTCAGTTTCGGCCGCAACGACGTACTCCTAATCATGAATGCCTCGATGCGGGGCGCGGCACCGAAGTATGTGCCTATGGCGTCCAAGATCTGCGGGTTGCGTCTGATGGACATTGAAAATCAGACCGCGCCCACAGGTTACCCGTCATCGAGCCACGGCGCCCGCCGCGAAGACTCTAGGTCGGCGTGGCCGGATGCGTGGCTTATCACTGCGGTACGTCGTGAGCCGGCCGACGAAGCGTCGCTCGATGCGCTCGTGAAGCGTTACTGGAAGACTCTCTTCGCCCGATGCCAGATCCTCACACTCGATCGCGAGGCTGCCAGCGACCTGGCCCAGGAGGCATGGCTGAGGGTTCTGCGCGCTCGCAGCAAACTCGAACCAGAGGGGAATTTTCACGCGTACATAATTACCGTCGCCACAAATCTGTGGCGTGATCGAAATCGCACCGACCGGCGCGCCG
>DASWGL010000447.1:0-4039 GCA_036393735.1 Gemmatimonadaceae bacterium
TCAGCGCGGCGGCCACGCCCGCAGCATGGAGGTCGCCGGAAGCCTCTCCGGCGACGAACAGCACCTTACGCATGGTGATGCGTGTGTCCGACCAGCGACGGCAGAGTCCGCTCGATCTCCTTCACGATCCGAAGCGCCACGCCCAGCGCCATCCTTCCCTCCTCGCCAGTGACGACCACAGGGCTCTTCCCCTTCAGTGCGGCAACGAAACTCTCCAGCTCGAGTTTCAACGGCTCTCCGTCCGGTGCGTCAAGCTTGATGCGATCAACGAACGCCGTGATGTCCGCCGGAGCCGAACGGATTGAGAGGGGATCGATATCGGAGCGGAGCCGGAAGAATTCCCCGGTTCCCGCTCCCAGGTCGAGCGACAGGTATCCACTCTGCTGAAAGATCCTGATCTTTCGCTTTCGCTCTCGCGAGATACGGCTGGATGTGATGTTGGCGACGGCTCCGGAGTTGAACGTCACGCGAGCGTTCGCGATGTCGAGCATTGGGGTGAGCACCGGAACCCCGACCGCCGATATGTCGCGAGCCTCCGAGCCGACGAGGGTAAGCAGCAGGTCGATGTCGTGGATCATGAGATCGAGCACGACCGCGACATCGGAGCCCCTCGGACTGAACGGCGCCAATCGCTCGCTGTCGATGAACCTCGGCTTTTGCACGTGTGGAAGGGCGGCACGGACGGCCCGGTTGAATCGCTCGATGTGGCCGATCTGAATCATCGTGCCCTTCTTGCGCGCGAGCTCGAGAAGCGCATCGGCCTCCTCCAGCGTCGTGGTAATCGGCTTCTCGATGAAGGCGTGCTTTCCGCGCTCGATGGCCGCGCTCGCGACTGAGAAATGCGCGGACGTTGGCACCACGATGACGACCGCATCGGAAGCGTCGAGGAGGGCCTCCAACGTGACGTGGCTGCGTACGCGAAGCTCCTTCTCGACTTCTGTCCTGCGCTCCGGTCTCGACTCGACGAACCCGCTGAACTCGATACCGGGAAGATCGCGAAGAATTCTTATGTGGTGGAACCCAAGGCTGCCCGCGCCGACGACACCAACGCGTGGAGTGTTCGTCAAATCACGACCCCACGCTCGCTGGCCTCAACGAATCGTATGAGCTCCTTCACCTCAGACAACGGCTCCAGCTCACTTTGCGCCTGCACGATCGCCTGCGTGACATTATGGTCCGATCGAAACAGCAACCTGTATGCGCGCTTGAGCTCGAGAATCGTCGCGTCGTCCATTCCGCTCCGCTGAAGGCCAACGGTGTTCAATCCGTAGAGTTTCACCGGGTTGCCGACGGCCTTGAGAAACGGCGGGATGTCCTTGGACACGCGTGAACAGCCGCCAATGAAGCTGTGGCGTCCGATCCGCACGAACTGGTGCACAGCGCTCAAACCGGAGATGATGGCCTTATCTTCAACGGTCACGTGGCCAGCGAGCTGCACGACGTTGGACAGAATGACATTGTCTCCGATATGACAGTCGTGCGCGAGATGGACGTACGACATCAGCAGACAGTTCCGTCCCACGCTCGTCTTGAAGGAATGCGCAGTGCCGCGATTGATCGTTGTGTACTCACGAATCACGGTCCCGTCGCCGATCTCGACGGAGGTCTCCTCGCCGGCGTACTTGAGATCCTGAGGCGGCCCACCGAGGATGGTCCCGATGCCGATATTGACGTTCTCCCCAAGTGTGACGTTACGCTCGAGCGTCGCTCGCGGGGCGATGACGCAGCCCCGTCCAATCGTGCAGTTTTCGCCGACGATGGCAAACGCGCCGATCTCCGCATCCGACGCGATTTCCGCGTCGGGTGAGATGATCGCGGACGGATGGATCCGCTTGCTGGTCATCGGTCGCGGATGGTCGCTGCCATGTCCGCCTCGACGACAACGTCACCGTCGACTTTTCCGACTCCACGCATTTTGCAAACGGTGCCCCGCAGTTGAACGACATCGAGCTCGAAACGCAACTGGTCGCCGGGCTTCACTGGCCGCCTGAACTTCACGTTGTCGAGAGACATGAAGTAAACCACCTTCGTGTCGGGATCGGCTACCGAACCGAGCAACAACATTCCCCCCACTTGCGCCATCGCCTCTATGATCAGCACTCCCGGCATTATCGGATGCCCGGGAAAATGCCCCTGAAAGAACGGCTCGTTGATGGTGACGTTCTTTAGGCCGACGATCCGCTTCTTCTCCTCGATCTCGAGAATCCGGTCCACCAGCAGGAACGGGTAGCGGTGGGGCAGAACCTTCATGATGTCTTCTATCGTATACATCCCCTTCTCCTTTCTTCCGGCTTTAACCAGCTCACGTACCAACGTAATCGTTCCACGATGACTTGGCTTCACGGCAACGATACGCGCGCGAACGCGCGCCCCTGCGAGCGCAAGGTCACCCACGCAGTCCATCGCCTTGTGACGCACGAACTCGTCCTCCCAGCGCAGATCGCCGCTCAGGATGACGGTATCATCGAGCACCACTGCATTCTCGAGCGAAGCGCCCTTGATGAGTCCTTTGGCGCGTAGCGCGTCCACTTCATGAACGAACCCAAACGTCCGTGCCCTCGACAGCTCGCTCGCGAACGATTCTTCAGTAACTGTGAAGCGGCGCGACTGCTTGCCGATCAACGGGTGCGGGAATTCAATCGTTACGTCGAGCTCCAGTTGATCGCATGGATACGCCTCATAGACGGACGCACCATCTATGATCCGCACTGGCTCACTCAGATCCAAAAAGTCCGGCTCGCCTTCCAGTGTCGCAAGTCCCGCGTCGGAGATCGCGGCGAGGAACGGAGCGGCACTGCCATCGAGTATTGGCGGCTCCGGCCCATTCATGTCGATGGTCACATCGTCGATGCCCATCCCCATTACCGCTGCGAGGACGTGCTCCACTGTATGCACTGCGTGAGCTCCTCTCCCAAGCTGCGTGCGGCGCTCGCTTCCACTTACTTCGCTCACATGCGCGTGTATCGCTGGCAGTCCCGGGCAATCAGTCCGCCGGAAGAGGATGCCTTGCTTCGCTGGTGCCGGCTGAAAGGTGATCCGGCACGGGACACCGAGGTGCAAGCCAATTCCCTCCAGCGCCACTGGCCGGGCTAACGTCTTTCGACTCACCTGGAGTCGGGCTCTCCCAGCAACTTCTCGAGCCGCCGCATCATCCCCGCCAATTTAAACAGCGCGGCCGAGGCACGAAGCGATTCTCTGTGCGGACGCGCCGGATATCCAGACCATGATTCACCGGGCGGGATGTCGCCAAAGACTCCGGCCTGTGCCGCGACGCGGGCGCCGGCGCCAATCGAAAGGTGGCCGCTAATGCCAGCTTGTCCGGCTAGTATGGCTCCATCGCCGACTATCACCGAACCCGCAATGCCGACCTGCGCCATGAGGAGACACTTCTCTCCGATGCGGACGTTGTGAGCAACGTGCACGAGATTGTCGATCTTCGTGCCGTTCCCGATCACGGTGTCGTCGATGCTGCCCCGGTCGATCGTGGTGTTGGCGCCGATCTCCACGTCATCGCCGATGATGCACCGGCCAACGTGCGGGATCTTCTGGTGAGCCCCGTCGCGGAAGACATAGCCGAACCCATCGCATCCAATGCGCGCGCCGGAATGAATCATCGTCCGCGCCCCAAGCGTCGCACCCGAGTAGATCGTGACGCCCGGCCACAGCCGTGTGTTCTCGCCGATCGAAACATTGTCTCCAACGACGCTGTGCGCACCGATCGCGACGCCCTCGCCCAGCTTCGCATTGGCTCCGATGATCGCGTACTCGCCAATGGAGACCGCATGACCCAGGCTCACCCCCTTGCCGATGCGCGCAGTTGACGCGACTCCGGGAGTCAGCGATTCCTGGGGATAGAGCCTTGGCAGCAGCGAAAGAAGCGCCTCCAGCGGCTGCTTGACGATTATGCGCGCCCGTGGCGCACCAGCGGCGTCACGGAATTCTGGATCGACCAGCACTACGCCGGCTTTAGTTGTAGCCATCGTCGGCGCGTACTTTCCGCTCGAAAGAATGCTCAGGTGCTCAGCGCCCGCGCGGTCGA
>DASWGL010000448.1:0-5681 GCA_036393735.1 Gemmatimonadaceae bacterium
TCGACGAGCTGTTCGAGGCTCTCACGCTTATTCAGACGGGGAAGATCTATCGGTTTCCCGTCATTCTGTTTGGCCGCTACTACTGGGCGGGGCTGCTACGCTGGCTCCAGGCTCGAGTCCTGAGCGAGGGGAAGATCTCGGACGGAGATCTGGATCTCATGCTCGTGACGGACGACCCGGCCGAAGCGGCCAATGCGATCATCTCCGCGTATAAGTCGCTGGGGAAGACCGCCGGACAGCAGTTAGAGGACCTCGTGGAAGGAAAACGGGATGGCAAAAAGCAATAAGAGCAACGGAGAGGGGAGAGGACGCGGCGGCTTCAAGTCGTCGCGTCACGGCAAGGCATCGGCCGCCGGACCCAAGGCGCAACAGAAGCTCGCCGCGGAAGAGCGCGAGAAGCGCGGAGTACAGCACACCGCGCACGAGACCAGCCGCTTTCTCAATGGACAGCGCATCGATCCCCGCCGTATCGATGGGAAAGAGACGGTCGCCGATCTGATCGAGGGGACTTACCTCGCGTACAACGCCGCGCGACTCCGCGAGGCGTGCCAGCTCTTCACCGGGAAGATGCTCGAGCCTGATGTCACGGTCGGTCTATCCATCACTGGCGCACTCACGCCGGCAGGCCTGGGAATGTCGGCGCTCATCCCGCTCATTGAGGGCGGATTCGTCGACTGGATCATCTCGACCGGCGCGAATCTCTACCACGACGCGCACTTCGGCCTCGGGCTCGCGATGCACCGCGGCAACGCGCAGGAGTCGGACGTCGTGCTGCGCGAGGAAGGAGTTGTACGGATCTACGACATTTTCTTCGATTACGACGTGCTCCTCTCGACCGATGCGTTCTTCCGGAAGATCATCACCGGAAAAGAATTCCAGCGCCCGATGTCGAGCGCAGAGTTTCACAACCTCGCCGGCAAGTACATCCGCGAGCGGGAGAAGGCGCTCGGCATCGGGCAGAAATCCTTGCTGTCGGCCGCGTACTCCGCTGCCGTCCCGATCTATACGTCGTCGCCCGGCGACAGCTCGATCGGAATGAACATCGCGGCGCTGGCTCTCGACGGAAATAAGCTCCTGCTCGATCCAAACCGCGATGTGAACGAGACGGCTTCGATCGTTCTCGATGCGAAGCGCGGCGGTGGTAAGAGCGGTGTCATGATCCTCGGTGGCGGGAGTCCCAAGAACTTCATGCTCCAAACAGAGCCGCAGATCCAGGAGGTTCTCGGGATCGACGAGAAGGGACACGATTACTTCCTCCAGATCACGGATGCGCGTCCGGATACGGGCGGACTTTCCGGTGCGACTCCGGCGGAAGCGGTGAGCTGGGGCAAGATCGATCCGGACCGGCTGCCGGACGCCGTGGTGTGCTATCTCGATTCGACGGTCGCGCTGCCGCTGCTCACGTCCTACGCTTTTGCGCGTCACCAGCCGCGACGCCTCAAGAGATTGTTCGACCGGAGGGAAGCGATGATGACGACGCTGCGGCAGGAGTACGAGAAGTCATCCACTGAGCCGGCCACGATCGACCACACGGATTCGAAGCTGCCCCAACACCGATAGGGAGGGCGCCATCCTTTCGGTAGCTGGGGGTGATTGCCTCCCGGGGGCAGACTCTCTAGCTTGGATTAGCGGGCGCCCGGCCATTCATCGCGGTCGGGCGCTCGTTTTTCCGTAGGGCGCGGGACCCCCAAAAAGGCTCGATTCGTATGATCGACCAACTCAAGAAAAAACTCGGCGAAGAAGCCGAACACCTTCAGCGCGAGCTGAGCGTCACGCTGCCGCAGGAAATTCGCCGCGCCGTCGAGCTGGGCGATCTCCGCGAGAACAGTGAGTACAAAGCCGCGCTGGAGCGTCAGCAGTTCGTGCAGGCGCGGCTGGGACAGCTGCGCCAGCGGCTGAGCAAGCTGTCGCAAATCGACGTGTCCCAGATTCCCTCTGACAAGGTGGGACTCGGCTCGCAGGTAGTGGTGCAGGACGAGAAGACGGGCGAGCGTGAGAACTACAGCTTGGTATTCGGCGACTCGGTGGAGTTCGAGGAGGGGCACGTGAGCATGTCGTCCCCGATCGGAAAAACACTGGTTGGAAGAAGCGTCGGTGAGACAGTCGTGCTCAAGCTTCCGGCAACGACGCGGCGGCTCAAGATCGTGCAGCTCAAGACGATACACGACGTGGTGTGAGTAATCGCGAGGCGATTCGTCGCCACCGCTCACCGCCTATTTGCGGTCATTCACCGTCACGCGCAGTAAAAGCGCTTGTTGCGTTCTGCGCGCCTGGGTAGCGTCTCCTCAGAAACCAGATGCGTCGGGAGGCATTTCATCATGAAAGGTGTTTTTGTAATGCTGGCGGCAGCTTCACTTTATGGGTGCGGAGGAGGTGGCGGCGGAACGACCACCAGTCCAACGAACAATGGCGTCAACACTCCTCCTCCAGCCGGTGGGATTTCGGTCACCAACAACATGTTTAGCCCCGGCACGAAGACCGTGGCTGTCGGAGCCAGTGTTCAATGGGCGTGGAGCACGTGCACGGGTGATGCCTACAGCGGCCAGACTTGCGTCCAGCACAGCGTAACCTTTGACGACGGATCCGCCTCGTCGGCGCTGCAGGATCAGGGAACGTTCACCAGGACGTTCAGCACCGCCGGCACGTACATGTATCACTGCTCGGTGCACGGTACACAGGGGATGACGGGAACCATCACGGTCCAGTAATCGCCGACTGTCAACCGTGAGCGGTCGTTCGGGCGCTGTGGTCTGAAGAAATCTCGAAGCAGCACTTTGGACGTCCCGAACGATCGCACCGCTCCGTCACCTCCGCGCCGACCACTTCGGCCACCAGGGAAGTGACGGCGGCACACACGCAGTGTTCCGCTTCGACGGCGGTCGAAAGCGGGCATGCGCGCCCGACGATGCGGTACGTCCCGCCCGATTTCTCAACCGCCGTCAGTCCGCCAAGCGAGTTGAGCAGATCCGAAGCGCCCGTCACGCGGGATGAAAGCGAGCCCGTCGAATGACCGATACTGCGCGCGAGTCGTTTGCCGACACGCCTGAGAAACGCGACGAGCTGCGGAGCCGAGGTTCGGTCGCGGAGCTCCTCCAGGCACGCTATCAGTACCGGTGCGTAGGCCTGGGAGAAAGCTTCCTCTCCTCCCGGGCTGAGCGAGAAGAGGGATGCGGGTTGTCCCGCTCCCCGAATCCTCCGCACTCCCTCCTTACGCACGGTTCCCGTGCGCTCGAGCGCGTCCAGATGAAAGCGTACGGCGTTATCCGTTACGCCCAGACGTTCAGCCAGATCATCAACGGTCCACGCGCCCTCTCGCAACAATGCGAGGAGTCGAGCGCGGGTCGCGTCAGTACGGGGGTTCGGAGATCGGCTTCGCAATTCAGTCATTTGCCCTCATTTTAACGCCGTTCAGCGAATAAGTCAAAGAAAAACTTGACTTATTCCAGGGAGCCCGATAAGCTCGAACTAGCAAGGTAGCTCACACATTCGGTCTCTCTTGGAGGTTTCGAAATGATTTCGCAGAACCGCAACATCCTCAGATATGGCGCAATGGCAGTTGTGGCTGCCGCTCTCGGATTCCCTGCCGCCGCAGCCCACGCCCAGGCCAGCGCACCCAAGCTGGACGATCCCACCATCGTCGCAATATTTGATGCGGCCAACACGTATGATATGGAGACAGGATCGCTCGCTGTCAGCAAGGGCCACTCAAAAGCGGTTCGTGATTTTGCGGCAATGCTCGTTCGCGATCACCGGAACGTCAGGCAACAAGGTCGCGACCTCGCGAAGTCGCTCATGGTGACCCCGACGCCACCCCGGGACTTCGCTCTCGCCAAGGCGCATGTTCAGGCGATGCGGACTCTTCGCGGCCTCAAGGGGAGAGCATTCGACCGCGCTTTTCTGAAGCACGAGGTTGAATTTCATAACGCGGTGCTCGATGCGGTGACTCATACATTACTGCCGGCGACTCAAAACGCCCAAGTGAAGGACCTGGAGACGAAAATCGCGCCGGCCTTCGTGGCACACCGCGACCGCGCTCAGAGTCTCCTCGACGAGCAGAAGTGACCGAGCATTCCGATGAGTTGACTGGGCCTGATCTGGCCACGGGTGTCGAGGTGAGTAGCATTGGCCCCGGTCAGCTCATCGCCGGTCACGCATTTGGGGAGCCGGTGCTGCTCGTTCATGTCGAGCCAAACTGGTTCGCAGTCGGCGGCAAGTGCACGCATTACGGAGCCCCGCTCGATCAGGGTGTTCTCGTCAGCGAAACCATCCGCTGCCCGTGGCACCACGCCTGCTTCGAGCTGCACAACGGGGCGGCGTCCCGCGCGCCCGCGCTCAACGATCTGCCCTCGTACGATGTGGCAGTCGAGAGTGACATCGTGCGAGTCACCCGCAAGCGGGATCACGGTCAACAGAAAGGAGAGGGCCACCGAGCTCGGGGGTCGTGCGCGCCGGAACGTTGTCTTTTCGAAGAGACCCCCACCGCGGGGCCCGAGTCGGTCATAATCATCGGTGCGGGCGCCGCGGGTAATGCTTGCGCGGAGATGCTGCGGCGTGAGGCATATCGGGGACCGGTCACCATTATCGATCCGGACCCGGATGCGCCATACGACAGACCCAATCTTTCAAAGGATTACCTGGCCGGGAACGCGCCGGAGGAGTGGCTGCCACTGCACCCCAGGGAGTTTTACGCCGCCCAGCACATCGAAATTCTCTCCGGGCTCGAGGCAACGGAGATCGACGTCAAGTCGAAGACGGTGAACTTGAGTGATGGCAGCAGTCGCAAGTACGGCTGTCTGCTCATCGCGACGGGGGCGAGTCCCATCCGCCTCGACGTTCCCGGTGGCGGCCGGATCGACTATTTGCGCACTCTCGGGGATTGTCGCGCGATCATAGGAAAGCTCGGCGCCTCGAAGACGGCCGTGGTCATTGGCGCGAGCTTCATCGGATTGGAAGTCGCCGCCTCTCTCGTCACTCGCGGATTGAAGGTGAGCGTCGTCGCTCCCGAGGCACTTCCCCTCGAGCGCACGCTCGGACGCGAGCTGGGAACGCTCATCATGAACGTTCACCAACAGCATGGCGTCACCTTCTACCTTGGTCGTAGGGTCACATCCATCGATGAGAAGATCGCGGTTCTCGACGACGGGAGCCGGCTCGACGCGGATCTGGTTATTGCGGGGATCGGGGTGCGGCCAAACCTCCAGCTCGCCGAATCGGCGGGTCTGATGCTCGATAACGGTCTCGCCGTCAATGAGTTTCTCCAGACTAGCGCCAGTGGAGTCTATGCCGCGGGTGACGTGGCACGATGGCCGGACGCGTACTCCGATCTCCGTCTCCGCATCGAGCACTGGGTGGTCGCGGAGCGCCAGGGACAGGTCGTCGCACTCAACATGCTCGGCGGCCGCGACCGTTTCGACGACATTCCGTTCTTCTGGAGTGAGCACTACGACAAGTTGTCCATTCGGTATGTCGGTCATGTCGAGCGTTGGGACGAAGCCAGAATAGAGGGCGACGTGATGAAGAAGGACTGCGCCGTCTCCTATATGGTCGGAGGGAACCGCAGGGCGATGGCGACGATCAACCGCGATCGCAGGAATCTGCAGACGGAAGTGGAGATGGAAACCGAGCTATTGCTCAAACCGCCACCCTCGCTCACGGTCGAAGCGGTGGAGGCCTGATCCAAT